>JBFWTA010000088.1:0-8955 GCA_050248075.1 Bdellovibrionales bacterium
TCGGCAATAATCTCCACCCTGCCATGTTCGGTGAACTTTACCGCATTCGAAACCAAGTTCATGACTATTTGCCGGAATCGTATCGGGTCGCCAATCAGCCGGCTGCTTATTGTACCTTTATAGGAAAGATCCAGTTCAATTTTCTTTTCCCGGGCTTTTGTGCTGTGGGCAGTCATGGCTTCAGACAGGATTTCCTGGAAGTCGAAAGGCACATGCTCCAGCTCCAGCTGTTCGCTTTCGATCCGGCTGATATCCAGCACATCGCCGATCAGATCCATAAGCTGTTCGGCATTCGACTTGAGAACCTTGAAGCATTCCTTGTGGCTGGGCAGCACCGCCCCCTGTGCATCGAGCATGCTGGTAAGACCGATGATGACATTCATTGGCGTGCGGATTTCGTGACTCATGTTGGCGAGAAAACGCGATTTTGCCAGATTGGCCGCTTCCGCGCGGCGCGCCAGTTCAAGAGCACGCACTTCGTTTTCGATGACATTACGCTGATCGCGCAGCCGTTTTTTGGCCGTCGCGGCGTAGTGGCCGATAGTTTTAATGAATTCAATCTCGTCGCGTTCGAAGAAGTCCTTGCGGCGGGAACCGAAAGAAAGCGTACCGATTAATTGCTGCCCGGCCATCAGCGGCAGGCAGATAAAGCTGCGCAGCCCCAGTTCGCGCAAGGATGCCCTGTCTGCATCCGTAGAATTCTGCATATCGTTGAGTATGACGGTTTCCTGCTTTTGTGCCGCTATACCGCAAATACCATCTCCGAATTCGATATGGGCATAGGCGCGCTGCGCCGCCTCGTCCACGCCGCCGGCGGCTTTTAGTTTGAGGCTGGCTTCATGCCCCTTGCCTACGACCATATAATGGAAAAAGACGTCGGCTTCGATATGCGGAAAGGTTTGTTCAAATAGACAATGCATCATATGCACAGGGTCCGTAGCCTCCGCCAGCGCAGCCGAGGTTTCCGACAGAAGCCGCAGCCATTTGTTGCGGCGGGCAATGGTGTTTTCGATGTATTTACGCTCACTGATATCAATCAACATATTGACAGCACCCGTCACCCGGCCCGAGGAATCACGAATGGGTGTCGGATAAGGCATAAAGGGAATCGAGGTGCCGTCCGGACGCTCGACAACGGCCTCGGCGTTTCGCACTGGCTTGTTTTCCTTGAGCGCAATCGCCATCGGGCATTCGTCATGGGACAACGGCAATCCATTCGGGGTGAACATGCGCAACGCTCCACACCATCGGTCCTTGCCGATTTCCGGGCAGCGGCCCCACAACTTCACCGCAGCTTCATTGAAAAATGTAATCACACCTTTGGCGTCTGTGGTGTAAAGCGCGACTGGAAGATTTTCGAGAAGATTCTTATGGCGATCGAGTTCCGCCATCAGCCGGACATCAGCCCGGCTTCGGCCCCACCGGAAACATAAAAGCAGAGCCCCGCAAAACCCCAAGCCGACAAGCGCAGCGCCCAGCGCCAAAATTTCAGAAAGTACAGGCATTTACTACACATCGATGGAATTATGCCGACATCGCTTTTCGATCTCTGCCACATTCGTTTGCCGGGCATAAAAATTCGATAAGAAGATTAAAAAATAGAGTGCAAAGAAGATGCGAAGTCGAAATGACCATCTTCTGGCAACGCGTTGTCGATCTCATGCGACGCAAATTTCGGGTTGAAGATGCACAAAGAGAACATTCTTGCCCAGGTTGCGGTTCTCCAGCCGGACAGGCTGATCTTCAATAAAATATAAAACGCAGCATATAGTCGCAAATAATCGTCAAACCACCAGTAATAACAAACAAAGCCAAGCCTGCCTCAATTTTGCCAAGAAATAGCGACAATAAAACACATTAAAATAGCCCACCCAAGCTTGATGTCCCTATTGCTTTTTGATATTGCGGACATGGTCGTGAATATTTTCGGATATTCATTGTAAAAGTTTGGCACGAATATTATGGCGGGGTCGATAATGAATTTAGGACTAATTAAATACATGATCTTTTTTATTGCATTCTTGTTTTGGTTCACCCCCTTTTCCGTAAAAGCCGCCACACCACTAAGCGTTACCCCCCTTCCAGTCAGTCTACAGGCAGGACAAACTGTACAGCTTGTTGCACGGGGCGCTCCCGCCGAGGCCCTAACCAATTTTACGGTAACATTCATCGTCGACCTCGGTGGCGCGACAATCCTGCGCCAGACTTTTGGCCCATTCTCTCTTGCCGCGAATGAGGCAGCTTCGCTCCCCTTGAACTGGACGATTCCCACAACGGCTGCGTCAGGCACCTACCGGGCAACGGTGCAACTGGCGACCAACAATGTCGTTTTTGCCAGCGCGCAAAACGGTTTTACCGTGACGGCGCCCGTCACCGCCGTAAACGGTCAGTGCGGCGCCGCGAATGGCGCTCAGCTTACGGTTTCTCCTACAAGCGGATTATTATGCACAACCGGAACATCTTCCGCGGTAGTCGCGGGTTCAAGCAACAACTGGACATGGGGCTGTGCAGGCAGCAATGGCGGAACAACGGCTTCATGCGCCACGGCACCACGCATCATCGTGAACGGTCAATGCGGACCGACCAGCGGAACGGTGGTTACAGCGCCGCCGACAACAGGGTTATGCAGCTCTGGAACGGCCTCGGCAGTCAGCGGCGGCAGCAGTACGGCAACATGGCAGTGGAGCTGTAACGGCAGTGGCGGCGGCACCCACACCACCTGCGCGACCACGGCCGCAACGGGCATATGGAAGCCGGCGCTTAATTCTTCATGGCAATGGCAATTGAACGGAACGCTGCAAATCCCCGCTCCACGCGTGACGACTTTCCTCGGCACGGCATCGGCGCCAGCCACGGTTTACGATACCGATCTGTTCGATACATCGGCGGCGCAAGTGAACGCCATTCATGCGCAGGGCGCCCGAGCCATCTGTTATTTCAGCGCAGGGTCATACGAAAACTGGCGACCTGATGCCGGCAGCTTTCCAGCCACCATTCGCGGAAAATCGAATGGCTGGGCCGGCGAAAACTGGCTGGACATACGTCAATTGAATATTTTGCGTCCCATCATGGCTGCGCGGCTGGACCTGTGCAAACAGAAGGGCTTTGATGCCGCGGAACCTGATAACATGGATGGCTACGCCAACAAGACCGGCTTCCCGCTCACGGCGCAGGATCAGATCAATTACAATATCCTGATCGCTCAACTGGCACATGAACGCGGGTTGTCGGTCGGTCTCAAGAATGACGGCGCCCAGGTTGACGCCCTTCTGCCCTATTTCGACTGGGCATTAAACGAGCAATGCTTCCAGTTCAACGAATGCGCTTATCTGAGCAAATTCGTGGCTGCGGGCAAGGCGGCGTTCCAGGTTGAATATAGCCTGGCTCCTGCCAATTTCTGTGCCAAGGCCAACAGCATGAACATCAACGCCATGCGCAAGGGTCTCGATCTGGATGTAGCCAGGACACCGTGCCGGTAACCCGGTGCCGGCCCCGCGATGCATCAGCGATGCGTCAGACAGGCTTCCAGCTTATCGAATGAGCCGGTCCAGCCGCCAGTCATGCCCGGCTTGGCCCTGACGAAGGCGGCGAGCTCCTCGGCGCTGACCGGAGCCTGAGGTTCCCATTCTACCGCCACGCGCGTGCGGTCCGGCCCCTCTTCATGAAACGTGACCTTCGTCAGCATGGTTTCCGGCCAGACCGGTGCCATGGGATGGCGGGATATGTTTTCATGTTCGTCGCAGAATTGCTGAGTATAGACGATTGTGTCCGGTTTTTCGATTTTCAGATAGGCAATGCGTCCATGCAGAGTCATGCCGTTGCCCGTCATGACATAAAACGAGGTCGCGCCGGGCCGGATATCGGCACGGATGAATTGCATGCTCAGGCCGGTCGGCGCCAGCCACCGGGAAATATGTTCGGGCTTTGTCCACATATCGAACATGACGTCGCGTGGCGCATCGAAACTGCGGTTGATGACAAAAATCTCGCGGCCCGAACCTCGCTTTTCCAGATGCTCGCCCAGCCGGTCCCAGGTCGCGTCGCCGCCCGCCTTTTTGATGTAGACACGCGTCGTATCGGCGTCTTCGGGCGTGGGCAGAGTCATGGTCATGTCCATTTTCGTGCGGCCCCGGCTTTCGGAAAACAGCACCGTCACGCGGAACAGGGGCGGACGGTCGTCGTTGCCGCCATGATCGTAGACCAGCCGGGCGCCCGGCTCGACCTCAAGATATTGCGTCTTGTTGGGGTAGTCGGTTCCGTCGGGGCCATGCATGGTGTAGATCCATGTTCCGCCCGGCCTTAAATCCTTGCTGTGTGTCGTGAGAGTAAAGCCGCGCGGGCCCCACCATTGGGCAGTCTGGGCGGGATCGACCCAGGCGTCCCATACAGCCTGAACCGGCGCGTCGTACATGCGGATGATGCGTATTTCGCCGGATTTACTTTTTGCGGGCATTAAGATTTCCTTTCGAGGTTTTTTTGGCCGTGACGGTTTTAAGATAGACATCGAGGCGGTCAAAACTTTCTTCCCAGAACACCCGGTACTGCTGCATCCAGTCGGCCGCGTCGCGCAGGGCCTCGGCCTTCAGCGTGCAGGGCCGCCGCTGCGCCGCGCGGGTTTTCCGGACAAGGCCGGCCTTTTCCAGAACCTTGAGATGCTTGGTAACGGCCGGGAGGCTCATGTCCCGGAGGAAAGGCCTGGCCAGATCCGAAACATTCGCCTGCCCCCGTGAAAGCCGCGCCAGCATCGCCCGCCGCGTCGGATCGGCCAGCGCCGCGAAAGTCCGGCTCAGATGGTCCTGCATGTTACCCTTTGGTTAATTAACCGATTAGTTAATCATAAGAAAACTTGCGGGAAGCCGTCAAGCCCCGGGGACGGTCTTCCGGCCCTGAATTCGCCTGGGAAAATCTTATACATCTGCCGTGGCACGACGAACCGCCGGACCTCGACACAGGATGTTTCACACGAAACAATGACGCAGTCAGGGAAATTAACCATAATTGTCGGGGCGCGGACGATGCTCGATATTATATATCAGGGAATAGATCGCGCATCGGCGCGCGCGCCCAGACAAATTTTGCTTTCGACGCACTGAGGGCCTTCCGAGTGTCAATGTATTCTATACGGATACAAGAGTCAGCAACTATTTTTGATGCGGCAGTGATTTTTTTGGAAAGGCAGGTTGTTGCTATTTTTTTGAGCACAGAAAATGTAATCATTGGCGACATCGGAAGTATGGACCCAGGTTAAATCCCCCCATCATTATGTGAACAAGACAGCAATCAGCTGGCGGCATTGGCAAAACGCTGTCACCCTGCGATAGAATGAACCTGAAATCGTTTCATTGCCGTTTCCGGCCATGATAGCATGCGCCCTGCTCTTTCGAATCGCCCCATGGACAATCCTTATCCTTATTATTTCCATGCCCCCGGTTATCCTTCGCGGTGGGGGGTTGTCGATGTCGGCCTGAAATGCATGCATTCATGCAAATTCTGTTACTATTCCTACCTGAATGGGGAGGATGATCAGTTCGCGGGCATGCGCCACGCCGATTTTCACAGCCGCGAGCATCTGGAAATTCTTGTCCGTTCGCTGGCCGATAACGGATTTCTCGGCTTCGATGTCACCGGCGGCGAACCGACGCTGCACCCGCATATGACCGATATCATCAGGCTTGCGTCATCGCTTGGCCTGTCCAGCCGCATCATCACGCTGGGTCAGTATCTCATGCGCAAAATGCGGAAGTCCGAAAGGATTCTTCTGGACGAATTGATGGAAGCGGGGCTCACGAATTTTTTGTTCTCGATGCACGATGTCGACGAGGGCCGTTTCAAGGAAGTCACGGGCGAATCCTGGGCGCGCCAGAAAGCGGCCATGGACGAGCTGGACCGGCGCGACTTTCATTATTGCGCCAACACCACGGTCTATGAGGGCAATTACCGTTTTTTACCCGACATCGCCCGCGAGATTACCCGGCATAACATTTACCTTCACAATTTCATCGTCATGAACGCCTATTACGCTTGGGCGACCCCCAGCCGGGCCGCCCCGGTGCAGGCCGACTATTCGAATGTCTATCCGTATCTGAAGGAAGCGGTTTCGATACTCGACGCCGAAGGCATAGGCGTGAACATCCGTTACGCCCCGATGTGCCAGGTGGCGGGCATGGAAAAACACATGGTGGGCATCATCGGCGTCCGGCACGATCCGTATGAATGGATGAACAACATCGTCCACGGCGCCAGCACGAAGGAAATGACGCCGCAGATCGCGGCGGCGATGGGGGAAAGACTGCCGGTCCATCCGCTTCTGCCGCCGCCGGGCAGCGAATTGACCCTGAACGATAACGACCCCGCCCTCGCGGCGAATCGCGGCGCGCTGAAAAAATTCCCGGCGGCGTGCAGACCCTGCAAGGCGATGAGCGTGTGCGACGGGCTCGACCCGCGTTACCTCGAGGAGCGCGGGTCGCGCGAGCTTGTGCCCTATACGGTCCATCGCGGCAACACTTACCCGCTTCCGAATGGCGATAACTATATCGGCATGCTGGACAAAAGCCGCCTCGCCTATCGCGCGCCCTTCTTTGTCAAGCGGCGGGCGGGGGCGCCGATGAAGACGATTCTCAAGAACCGCATCAGGCCCGCGCCGTTGCCGGACAGTTCCGAGGCGAGCATCGTCATCACCTGTTATAACCTTGCGCATTATCTGGAGCAGGCCATCGGGTCGGCCATGGCGCAAACCTGGAAAAACACGCGCGTCGTGGTCGTCGACGACGGCAGCACCGACCGGACCTCGGACATCGCCCGGAAATTTAATGTGACTCTGATCCGGCGGGACAATTCGGGACAGCCGGCCATCGCAAGGAACACCGGCATCGCCGCGGTCTCTTCGCCGCTGATACTCTGCCTCGACGCGGATGACTGGATCGCGCCGACGATGGTCGAGGAATGCGTGGATGAAATGAAGCGAAACCCCGACGCCGCGATCGTCTACACCGCGACGCAATGCTTCGAGGCGCAGGACACGCTTATCGAGGCGCCGGTTTTTGACTACGGGCATCAGATTCATACGAACATGCTGAGCTACTGCTCCCTCTACAAGCGCGAGGTATGGGAGGCCGTCGGCGGCTATCGCGAAAACGTGAAGGGCTGCGAGGATTTCGATTTCTGGATCGCCGCTGCGGGGCTCGGCTATCAGGCGGCGGGCTTGCCGAGAGCCCTGTTCCATTATCGCCGCAACGTGACCGGCCTTTACGAGCGGGAAGTCGTGCCGAAATTCGAGGAGAAATTCCGTCAGATCGTTTTGAACAATCGCGATCTGTATCCACCGGTCATGGCCTTGCAGGCGAAAAAAGGCGAAAAGATCCAGCGCGTGATCGGCTGACCCCATGACCGCCCGCTTCATCATCGCCAGCGCCGTCAACGAATATTACCTGCCGCTGTTTGCCGAGCTCCTTCAGTCGCTGCTCGATTGCAAAGCCAGCTTCGCCTTCGATATCGGCCTGCTCGATGTCGGGCTGAGCGAGTCGAACCGGCGGCAAATGGCAACCTATGGCGTTACCGTCCGATCGCCCGGCGTGGATGTCGAATATCCCGGCCGCGAGGAATGGGAAAAGACGGCGCCGTATTTCCGCGCCATGACATCGCGCCCTTCGCTGCCGAAATATTTTCCGGGCTATGACGCGTATATGTGGATGGATGCCGATACGTGGGTCCAGACGCCGGAGGCGATCGAGGCTATGCTGCCCCTGGCGGCAAACGACCGCACTATCCTTGCTTCCTCCGAAGATGATCTGGCCTATCGCGCGGCGCTGGCAGGCAATTCGCGTTATGAGATGTACCGCAACTGCCTCGGCGACGCGGACTCGATTGCGCTTCAGCACCGCCCGATGTTGAGTTCCGGTTTTTTTGCCCTTTCGCCGCACGCCCCGCATTGGGAGTTGTGGCGCCAGACACTGGCGGAACAGCTCAACGCCGTTCCCGAGATCACGCAGAAAAATTTCATGATGGAACAAATTTGCCTGAACCTCGCCGTGTTCCGGCACAAACTGGACGTGCATTTCATGCCGCCGGAATATCACTGGATCGTTGTCACAGACATGCCGGCATATGATGAGGCAAGGCAGCATTATGTGCTGCCGAAACCTCCGCACCGGCCGATTTCCGTGCTTCATCTCGGCGGCGAAGTTAAAAATGCCAGCCGCACGCTGCACACGCTGGATGGCCGGACATTCCAAAGGCCGCTCACATATAAGGCCTGGCTGGAGGGTAGGGAAAAAGGGATGAGTTAGAGTGTTAGGGGGATTATCTGTTTTTTTCGAACTATTTTAAATATTCGAGCTAAAGAGCCTTTGAGAAAGTTGGAGCGGGCGAAGGGGATCGAACCCTCGACCCCGACCTTGGCAACGTTGACCCGCGGCCGCCTTCTCCTGACTAAAATACTGTTTTCTTGGCGTTTCTCTATCTTTTTTGTCAAAAGTTGTCGTTTTCTCCCATCTGTTGCTCCCATTAACTCCCAACGGAATTACTTTCATACCAGGTTGTCATTCGGCTATCGAAGCCGCAAGTATAGGATATTCACGTTTGTCCCGACCATAAAATCTTAACGCATCGAGGGCTGCCAAAATGAGCCATGATCAACGCTACATCTCAGATGAGCTGTGCCATTTTGTGGGGAGAGGGAAGACCGACGATCAGCAATATGATCTCCTGGTGAATAAAATTCTAAAAACTGGGTGGCTCACACATCCGCCGCATCACAATGCAGCCATTCCTCGGACCGCTGGGCTCGACCTCTCAAAGCCGATTAGTACAGACGAGGCAATAAAATATCAGGTTGTATGCTTTTGTGACATACCGGTTTCGGACCTGTCTATTCATATAAAAAAATACGGCAAGTTTGGTCTGTCGTTTAAGAAGTCATTTTTAATCGACAGAGGGGCATGTCCTGTATTTTACATC
>JBFWTA010000089.1:0-8940 GCA_050248075.1 Bdellovibrionales bacterium
GATTTCGGCTTCGACGTGCTGTCGACCACGACGCATAAATCGCTGCGCGGCCCGCGTGGCGGCCTGCTGGTCGCGAAAAAGGAACATGGCGCGAAGCTCGACAAGTCGGTATTCCCCGGCCTGCAGGGCGGCCCGCACATGCATCAGGTGGCCGCGACCGCCACGACGCTCAAGCTGGCGTCGGAACCGGCGTTCCAGACCTATGCCAAAAACGTCATCGCCAACGCAAAGGCGCTCGCAGCCGCGCTGATGAACGGCAAGGCCGAGCTCGTCACCGGCGGCACCGACAACCACATGATGGTCGTCAATGTCGTGAAGTCCTTCAACATGACCGGCGATGTCGCCGAAAAGGCGCTGGACGAAGCGGGCATCACGCTCAACAAGCAGGTAGTGCCGGACGATCCGAACCCGCCCCTGAAGCCGAGCGGCATCCGCCTCGGCACGCCGGCGGCGACGGCACGCAACATGGGCGAAAAGGAAATGCAGCAGCTGGGTGACCTTATCCTCCGTGTGCTGCGTTCCGCGAACGACACCGCGGCACTGCATAAGCTGCGCGACGAAACCAAGGCCATCTGCGCGCGCTTCCCGGTGCCGGGGGTCACTGCCGACCGCCCTTTTGCTAAAACGCGCTCGGCGGCATAGATCGCATGGCAAAACCGCATGCTGTGGCGGCGGCTACCTCTGCCGCCCCCGCTACGGCGGGTATCCTGCCTTATCAGGCCTTGCACAGGCTGATCGCCGAAGGTCAGATCGCCGGCGACCCGGCAATCGGCGAAAACCAGATACAGCCGGCCAGCATAGATCTGCGTCTGGGCGGCAAGGCCTGGCGGGTGCGCGCGAGTTTTCTGCCCGGCCCCGAAACCACGGTGATGGACAAGATCAGACAGCTGGACGGCTATGCCATCGACATCGCCGACGGGGCCGTTCTGGAAAAGGGCTGCGTCTACGTTATACCGCTGCTTGAAACGCTCAAGCTTGCCGATGATCTCGTCGGTCTTGCGAATCCGAAAAGTTCCATCGGCCGTCTCGATGTCCTCACCCGTCTCATCGCCGACCGCAGCACGGCTTTCGATCAGGTCGAACGCGGTTACAAAGGTCCGCTCTATGTCGAAGTGGCGCCGCGCACCTTCAGCATTGTGGTGCGCAAGGGTTCGCGCCTCAACCAGATCCGTTTCCGGCGCGGGACGCAGGCGGTGCTTTCATCGGGCGCGCTGGAGCAGCTTATCGACGAAGGCCGTCTGGTGAGCGACGAGGAAAGCCGGGTCAGTATTAAGGAAAGAAATCTGCTGCCCGTCACCATCGACCTGCAGGGCAGCGGCCCCGGCTCGCTCATCGGCTATCGCGCCAAGAAGCACACCGACCGCATCGATATCGAGAAGATCGGTCATTACGACCCGCTGGATTTCTGGGAGCCCATCCGCTTCGATCGCTCGCCGTCGCTCACACTCGACCCAAACGACTTCTACATTCTCGCCACCCGCGAGACGATACGCGTGCCGCCGGAATACGCGGCCGAAATGCTTGCCTATGAGACCACCGTCGGCGAATTCCGCGTGCACTATGCGGGGTTTTTCGATCCCGGTTTCGGCTGGGATATTCCAAACCCGGTCAACAAGGCGGTGCTGGAAGTCCGCTCGCACGAAGTTCCCTTCATGCTGGAACACGCCCAGACCATCGGCTGGCTGCGTTACGAACGTATCGCCGGCGGCAGGCCGGAACGGCTTTATGGCGCCGGTATTGGTTCAAACTATCAGAACCAGGGCCTTCAGCTGGCGAAACAGTTCCGCACAGCCTGATTTCTTTCCTTCCCGCACCGCAAAAAAGTGAGGCGGCTCACACAGGATGTGATCGCGGTCACTTCATATGAATTTTTTTTCTTCGCCGTTGTGAAAAACTTCACAGCGGCGCGAATAATGCCGGCGTCCGGAAACGCTTCTTCCATCACCATGAAAGTGTCGATGCATGGCAGATGGGAGAAGCACAATGACGGTTTTACCCCGAGACGTCACGAAGCTCACAGCCGATCAGATTTTAAGTATCGACGAATCCGCGCCGGAAAAGCTGTTCGCTAGAAATGCCAATGAAATCACCCGCCAGTATCGTCTTCTGGCAAAGGCCTGGTATCCCGATGTTAATCGTGATCCGGATGCAACCGATGTTTTCCAGCACATCACCAGGCTTCGTGAAAAAGCCGAAGAAAAACTGGCGAAGGGCACATGGCAGGAAGCGGGCTATTTCACCTGCAAGCTGAAAGACGGGCGCAGCCTGCGCGTACGCTCGGACGCCCGCCGCGATTTTGAGCTCGGCACCACGCATATCTCCCCGACAACGCTTACTTTTGTCATCGGCATGGAACACGCCGATCTTTTTCAGAATGCCGTCACCCGCATCGGCGCGCTTAAGTTTCTCGGCAATGACGGCACGCCCGATCCGAAGATCGAGGACGCCTATGCGTCTTGCCTGCCGACGACATTCAAAACCTATGAAACCGAAGATGCCCTGATTTTAACCGTCCGCAAGCGCCCGGACGATATCCGGCTGCGCGATCTGCTGCCGCATCTTCCCAAGGACACGCTGGGCAAACATGTCGCCTGGATCACCAGCCGCATGCATGAAATGGCCCGGTATCTCGACCATGCGGGCATCGCACATAACGCCATGACGCTCGATACCATCTATGCGTCGCCCAGCCTGCACACAATCGGTCTGTTCGGCGGCTGGTGGTACGCCAAACCGTTCGGCGAAAAACTGGAGGCCGTTCCCGGCGAAGCCGCGGAATTTCTGCCCGATACAGGAAAATCCATTCCCGCCGACGGCAAAACCGACCGCGAGATGCTCCGCGCCGCCGCGCGTGAATTGCTGGGCGACCGCGACGGCACGCGCCTTATGGCGCTCAAGACCGCCCCGACATCCATGACCGATTACCTGCGCCAGCCCTCCAGCGGCGATCCGCAAACCGATCTGCGGGATTGGTACCAGACCGTTTTGCCGAAAAGCTTCGGTGCCCGTCGCTTCACCGAGCTTCCCGTCACGTACAGCGACGTTTATCAGCCAGGAGGTTAGCCATGGGTCAACCCGCCGACATTGCCTGGAACGACTATGCGGCCCGCCGCACAGCCGCACCAGCAAACCCCGTACAAACCGCTTCGCCTCTGCCGGCAACGGCCAGTCCGCCCGCACAAATTCGTGCCCGCGGCCTGAAGCCTGCGCCGCGCGGACCGGGCGGTTGACGAGACCCGGCCGCGTGCCGCACGCCGGAGCGCGGCCGGCTTTTTAACAACACGTTTTTTCGATCCCCCGCCCGGAATCCCTCCGGCGGGAACGGGAGAACCTTGCCAAACGAAAGGACATACCATGGGTGGAACACGTTTTTCCGACAGCGACTGGGGCAGCTACAGCCGCACGGCCCGTACAAAAACCATCGATCAGACTTTCACGCGCAGCTCGATTAACCGGACAAACGATCCGCGTACATCGTTTGATCCAACGACGATTGCGAAGCGGGAGTCGCGGGATTCGACGGCCAATCCAAACTCGACTCCCGTCATTCTGGCCTTCGACGTCACGGGATCGATGGGAACCATTCCTCACTATTTTGTGCAGGAAGGGTTGGGGAAACTGATGAAGGAGATCTATGAACGGAAGCCCGTTTCCGATCCCCACATCATGTGCATGGCTGTCGGCGATGCCCGTTCGGACAGGGCGCCGCTTCAGGTGACGCAGTTCGAAGCCGATATCCGCATTGCCCGGCAGATCGAGAATCTGTTTCTCGAAGGCGCTGGCGGCGGCAATCATGGCGAGAGCTATAACCTGCCGTGGTATTTCGCCGCCACCAAGACCAGCACGGATAATTTCGAGAAACGCGGAAAGAAAGGTCTGCTGTTCACAATCGGCGATGAACCACCCATCGATAAGCTGGAGAAACAGCATATCGCACGGTTCATCGGCACCGAGGCGACCCGCGACCTTTCCTCGAAAGAAGTTCTGGAAATGGTGCGCAAGCAGTACGACGTTTTTCACGTCGTGGTCGAGCAAGGGTCCGGTCTGTCCCAATATGGCCGCTCGGCCGTGGTCGGCGGCTGGAACAAGCTGCTGGGCGAAGGTCATGTCCTGCTCCTTTCCGACTACACCAAACTCGCCGAAGTGGTTATCTCGGCCATTCAGGTCAATGCCGGGGCCGATCATGATGCGGTGGTAAAAAGCTGGTCGGGTAACACCAGCCTGGTGGTTGCAAGCGCCCTGTCGAAAGAGCTTGCACCGGCAGCCCGCCGCCCCGGCGGCGGCCGGACGGGGCTGGTCCGTCTGACCGGACCGCAAGTGGCGTGACACCCGGGGTGGTCCGCAAGGACCACCCCTTTTTCTTGAATGGAGAACACCATGAAAACCGCACATGTCATCATCGGCAGCGCCTTCGGCGACGAAGGAAAAGGTTTGTTCACCGATTATCTGGCCTCGCGCAGCCCGGCAAAAACCTGTGTTGTCCGTTTTAACGGCGGCGCACAGGCGGGCCATACGGTCGAATTGCCGGATGGACGCCGGCATATATTCAGCCATTTCGGCAGCGGCAGTTTTGCAGGCACGCCGACCTTTCTTTCCTCGCACTTCGTTTGCAACCCTATCATTTTTCTTCGGGAGAAAGCCGAATTGGCATCGCTGCACATAGCGCCCGCTGTCTATGCCGATACCGCCTGTCCGGTCACCACGCCCTACGACATCATGATTAACCAGATCGTCGAACAGACACGCGGCCACCGTCGGCATGGCAGCGTGGGCGTGGGTTTCGGCGAAACGCTTGAACGTCATGAACACGAGGCATTCGCCCTGCGTCTTGGCGATCTCGGCAATGCCGACAGGCTGCGTTGTCATCTGGACAGAATCCGTCTGCAATGGGCGCCAGCCCGTCTTGCGGCGCTGGATATACAATCCCTGCCGCCGGAATGGTCGGAGCGTATGAACGCCGAGGCCATCCGGGAACGGTTTATCGAAGACGCGGCGCAGTTTCTTGCCTGCCTTTCACCGGTATCCGCGTCACATCTCGCGCACTGGGACCATTTTATTTTCGAGGGCGCGCAGGGATTGCTGCTGGACCAAACCCGCGGATGGTTCCCGCACGTGACACGATCGCATACCGGCATCCGCAATGTTCTGCCGCTGGCGGAAGCTTTAGGCATTCGCGATCTTGACGTTCATTATCTTACTCGCCCATACACCACGCGTCATGGCGCCGGTCCCTTGCCGCACGAGCTTCCACATCCGCCCTATGCCGGCATCGTCGACCGCACCAACCGGCCGAATGCCTATCAGGGTACATTGCGCTTTGCCTGGCTGGATGCGGATCTGTTTACCGACACAGTCCGGCGCGACATGAGCGACGCCGCCGGACGCATACATATCCGTCCGCATCTAGGCATGAGTTGTCTCGATCAGATTGATGGCGATGCGTGCTATGTCGCAAACGGCGTGCTGCATCGTACAGATACCATGTCTCTGCCCATACTGCTGGGCGAGCGCATAGCCGCCCATAGCCAGCTGGCCAGTTTCGGGCCGACGCGGAAAACCGTCGAGGCTGTGAAAACCGCTCGCCGCCGGTCAATCGCCGGACGGCGCAATGAATTTTTTAAGCGCCTCGATATCGTGCAGAATAATGTCGTTACCGTCGAGGCTTAACAGTCCTTTGTCGGCAAAATCCCGCAACTGTTTGTTCACACCCTCGCGGGAAATGGCGATGTGCTGACCGATGGCAGCCTGGCTCATATTCGGCGAGATGACGATCTTGCCGTCTTTTTCGACGCCATAGTCATGCGCCAGCCGCAGCAGATAATGCCCCAGCCGCACCGGCAAGTTTTGCAGCGCGATCAGTTCCATAATGTGCAGGTACCGCCGCATGCGGTAGCAGGTAATACGGATCAATCCGAGCATCGCTTCCGGGCACATGCGCAGCAGCGGTATGAAATCGTCGCGCCGGACGACAAGCAGCGTGCAGTCGGTTTCCGCAACCACATTCACCGCACGCGGCATGCCGTCCAGAATCGACATCTCGCCAAAGACCTCGCCCCGGTTAACCATGGTGACGAGCATTTCCTTGCCTTCCAGCGATTTGACACTCATCCGCAACCGGCCCGACATGACGCCGGCCATGAAATTCCCCTCGTCGCCGATCTTGAAAACACAATCGCCCGGTTTGAAATCTTTATATTCCGCCTTGGCGTAGATGGTATTGCGGATCTGGAGCGGAAAATGCTCCAGAATCTGGCTGTATTGCAGAAACTCGCGGGGCGCGTGCGTCATTCACAAACCCTCGACACTCAAGTTACTTTAATAAATGGCGGCAATTATCTTTTATATACTAGCAAATATCGCAAAAAATTTCATCGGAATTATCCGGTTTTCTTGCCGAAACCCTGCGCCACCAGATATGTCTCGGACGATTGCGCACGGCTGGCAGGCGGCTTGGCATGTTTGACCTTTGCAAAATTTTTCTTGAGCATGTCGAGCAGTTCCCTTTCCGCGCCGCCCTGAAAGAATTTGCAGACGAAGGCACCGTCCGGGGCAAGGACTTCCAGGGCAAACTGCGCGGCCGCTTCGGCCAGGCCCATGACGCGGATATGGTCGGTCCCTGTATGACCGGTGGTGGAAGGAGCAAGATCGCTCAACACCAAATTGGCCTGGCCTTTCAGCAAAGCCTTTAATTTGTCCGGTGCGTCGTCGGCATAAAAATCGAGATGCAGGATTTCGGCGCCCGCGATCGGCTCCATCGGCAGAATGTCGATAGCGACCAGCTTGCCTTTCGGCCCGATGATTTTCATTGCCACCTGGCTCCAGCCGCCGGGCGCCGCCCCAAGATCGACAACGCGCATACCGGCTTTCAGCAGCTTGAATTTCTCATCGAGCTGCAAAAGTTTATAGGCCGCGCGCGAGCGGTAGCCTTCGCGCTGCGCTTCGGCGACATAGGGATCGTTTAGCTGTCGTTCCAGCCAGCGGCGGGAAGAGTCGGACCGCTGGCTTCTGGCGCGCACGCGCACCGCTTCGCGCCGCCGCGATGCAATGCCGCCCAGCCCCCTATGGCTGCCCCTGCCCTTCATGCGTAAATCCCGCCCATGGTCTAAATATAGGCCTAAAAGCGCCAAATGTCCCGCGCTTACCCGCCGGTTGCCCGATTCACAAAAATCGTGATAATAACCCACGCGTTTGGGGGATCGTCTAGCGGTAGGACAACAGATTCTGACTCTGTTTACCGTGGTTCGAATCCACGTCCCCCAACCACTTCCCATTCCTTGATGTTTTCATTGCCTCCCGACATCCGCATGTGCCGGAGAGATTTCAGGACATACTGCCGTTCGCCAAATGACGGCATGTGACATTATAATGCCTTATATATTTTTTATGAGACTGCATCATAACCTGCACAATGAATATCGAGCTATCATGGATGGAAACGCGCGATGCAACATAATACAGAAAAAGAAGACAGGTTGAACTTCTGGAAGCGCTGCCGGCAACAGCCCGACGTCGAAATTCTGCCGCCCGAATCCGGTTATAACACAGCGTACACAACTGCCGCTTCGCCGAACGGCATCAGCGAAATGATCCGTCGGCTCGCGTTTCGCTACAGCAATAATCCCGCCGCGCAGCAGCGCCTTCTGTCGCTTGCCGACAAGGTCAATACAATGGAAGGCCTGATGCAAAATATGGGGCGTGGTTACGTGCCCAACGCCCTTGCCCAATTCGGCATGAGCGCGGCAATGAAACATGTGCCGAAAAGACTGGTATTTAAATTCGGCCTTGCCGCCGTGGGCATTTATGCGGCAGCCGCCTATGTCCGGCACCGGCGCCGCAAACGGGCTTAAATTAAATACAGCTACGGATTATCGATTTTCCCATCCGGCAGGAACACATGGCCTGTTTTTGCACCGGAAACAAAAGTGTTGTTGTCGGCATCAATCACGCCATATCCGCCCTGCTGACTGATCGCCACATAATCCTTGTTGGCCGTGATGCCGACGGTGGTTCCGTTGGCAACGCTGGCGCTGGCTACGGCAAGCGTAGCCTTGTTAATGGCGACAGGCGCGCTGGCATTCGTGCCGAAATAGACATGTGTGCCGGTGGTGTCGATGGAGCATTTTGCCGTGAGGCTGCCGTTTATCGGCAGGGTCACCGCATGCAGTAATTTCACCGACGAGCTTACGCCATCGGCGGCCAAAGTCTTTTTATATGCGTAAATGGCCGCCATGGGTGCCGACCCACCATGTACTTTGGAGGCGCTGTCGGCGACATACAGCATGTCGCCATCGCCCTTCACGGCGCATACGCGCCCGAAAACCCCCAATTGCCCTTTTGCGTAACAGCCCGACGAAGCGGAAGTCGACCCGCATGCCGTCCAGGATAAAATTTTGTTGCCGGCAACGGTTTCAAGCGTCATGAACATGGCGTTTGACGGCACGGTTTTTAGAGGCGGCCGGCTATGAATTTTAGGCTGGGCAGGGTCGATCGCGGAGGGTGGATTTTCGGCAAAAGCCGGAGAGAACATTGCGGCACCCACCAAGGCAAAAACCCCACCGGTCATCATTAACCGCGCTGACAATGTTCCCTTCATATATATCTCCGCCGCAAATCGTTTCAAACCTAGGACACAGTAATTTGTCCGGTAACACTATATGTGTCCAGTTATTTCGAATTTGTGAATGATTTGCGTAAAAATTTATGCTTAACGTTCGTTGACCATATAAAGCCCTTGTATCATTCGATAATCATGGGTCGCCTGTTTAAGATTTTCTTGCTGGCAACATAAGCAAGCGCATCATGCCGCTTTTTTTCAAGCTGCTCACGCGGCGGCAGCATTCGGCACATTGTCGGCAGTTTTCTCATGTAAGGATATTTATGAGGTGTTTATGACGAAGCCGAACTCTCCTCCTGCTTTCCTTATTTGTACCATGCAACAAA
>JBFWTA010000090.1:0-8929 GCA_050248075.1 Bdellovibrionales bacterium
TAGCGTTGAAATCTGTCGTTACGTCCAACTCCCCGGCTAACGTCCGGCCCCCACCCCTAACCCCTCCCTCGAGGGGAGGGGAACTGCACCGTTCCATCTGAAAAAAATTTCAGTAACGACCGGCACCAGCGGCAGGGTTTCTTCCCCTTGCCTGTCCCGCCGAAGCTCGCAGAGCGTAAGCGGACGGGGGAGGTCAGGTGGGGGGTTGATGAAGACAGCGATTTTATTTCGGCATAAACGACGTTAATGACGCTAAACAGGCGGGCGATCTATTTCCAACGCAGCTTGAGCTGCACACCGGCTTCCACTGTGTGATTATAGGGTTCGTACCATACGCAGGTCGTGCCGCCGCATGTCGAGTTGGGGCTTGATGCTATGGTCTGGTTCGATGTGTTGATGCTCCAGAAATTAAAATAAGGACCGACGGACCACCACGAGGTTTCATACATGATATCGCCGCGCAGGCCATAGCCGCTTTTTTGCAGGTTTACTATATCCGGATCGCCAAAGCCGGCATCGCTGAGATACGATTTTTGCGTTCCCTGAATAAGCAGATCGTATTCGAGCGTCGCCGACAGGCGGGCGTTGGAATCGATATGCGTGCGCGGATGAATACCGATCGGAATGTAGTACAACTGGTTCGAGCGGCGGTAGCCCGCGGCGTTCGTCGATGTCAGACCGCGCGCATCGTCATGCAGGTAACGATAGCCGAAACCGGCATAGGGCGAGAGGCTGAACTGCTCGAAAACAAAATCCTTGCCGATCAGGCCGCGCACATCGAGAATCCAGTTTTCCTCACCGCTCGCCGTGCCGCTGCCGGTATAATCCAGCCAGCCGACATTGCCTTTCGTATCCAGGCTAAGGAAAAAATCCTGGCCCAGTTTCGTGACCGCTTCAAAGGTTGCGCCGTAAAGCGGCCCTTCGGTGGTCACGTTGATACCCGGCTCGCGATAACGATAATTGGCGATCGACAGCCCTACCTCGAAACCGCTGCGTGTTTCGAGCCCCATATAAGGTTTCGACCCGGCATATGAAGCAGGCTGCGTTTCGGGCTTGCCATAAACATAGCCCTGGCGCGGATCGAGATCGGGATTATAGGAATAGGCCGGAAGCTGGCCGTACCCGGACTGCGCCATTGCCGAAAACGAAAAACCGGTCAAGGCCGTGGTCAATATGACGGCCGACATGAAAAGTTTTTTATGCAAGGCCATGCGCGCATCCTTTCGAAACGAGACGCGCATATTACCACAGGGAATTAATGAATGCTTGACGGCAAAGCGTTCGTTACGCGGGCGTCATAACATTTTAAATGCCGGGGTTGCCGGCAAGCCACGCGGCATGCAGGACTTTCGGCAAAAGAAAAACGGGATCCCGGATAACCCGGAATCCCGTTTCTGGGCGAATAGGAATTAGTGCTTGTTCTTGTCCATCTGATCCATGACATAGCCGGCGCCCGTACCGACCGCGCCGCCGATGGCCGCGCCGCAGGCGACACAGCCGCCCGTCAGGACCGTACCGACCGCGCCGATGGTCGCGCCCGCCGCGCCGCCGGACAGCATGCGCTGCTGCTGGGAATTCATATTGTCGCATGCCGCCAGCGATACGAGAATAAGCGCGGCAACGCCAACGCGAGAAAACTTGCTTGCGGTAATCATCGGGCCCTCCATTATGTGATTTATATTGGCGATCAATGGGCATCATTGTCGGCCGCAAATATGGCATTTCCAAGTTGCCAGAGGTAAATCTAGATTAACCGGAGTAAAAAAGGAATGATGTTTGCGGATGCGCCTATAATTAACTAGAAGCTTACTTCGCCATTAAGCAAACAGCTTTTTTCATCAATTAACCCCGGCTTTACCCAGTTTTTATGCCTAACCAAAACAAAATATTGTGGAACGCCGTTATCGTTTCGGATCCGGGTTCGATTGAATTCTTTGCCGAATGTATCGGCGACGATGCGCTGGCGGTAACAATCCTGGCCCCGCCACGAAAAGATGAAGCAAGGGTTGAAGCCCTGTTTGCCGAAAAACCCGACCGCACGGCGTTAACGGCGCGGCTCGCGGTGGTTGCAGGCATGCATGGCGCCAGGACGCCGATTCTTAATATTTACCAAACGCCTCAAATCGACTGGATCGCGAAAGTGTCCGGGGATTTCCCCCCGCTGCCCATCGCGCGCTGGACCGTATTCGGAGCCCAGCACCGTGCCGCCGTCAGGCGCCCGCGCGGCGCGATGCAGATCGACGCCACCAGCGCCTTCGGCACCGGCGAGCATCCGACGACACGGGGATGTCTGATCATGCTGGACTGGCTGCTCAAGCGGGCTTTCAAGGGATGCAACGCGCTGGATGTCGGCTGCGGTTCCGGCATCCTTGCCATGGCCTGGGCGCAGGCCATGCGCAAGCCGGCGCTTGGGATCGATATGGACGCCCAATCGGTTGAGATCGCTCGCAACAATGTGCGCGTCAACGGATTGCAGAAAGAAATCCATACCGTGCTGGGCCGTGGCTACAACCATCCCGCCATACGGGAAGCAGGGCCTTACGACCTTATCATGGCCAATATTTTCGCCGGTCCGTTATGCCATCTGGCGAAAGACTTAAAACGCCATTTGCGCCCCGGCGGCGCGGCCATTTTATCGGGTATTCTTCGCAGTCAGGCCAACGCCGTTCTGGCGGCGCACCGAATGCAGGGGCTGCGCCTCAAACGGCGGCTGGATATCGGCGAATGGTCCGTGCTTGCGTTGGAGCACCGCCCAAGGGCAAAATAGCCGCGATGACATCCGTTTACGCTTCCCGCCTCACATCGCTGCGCGACGAAATCGGAAAAGCCGGACTTGACGGTTTTCTCGTGCCCATGGCCGACGAATACCAGAGCGAGTACGTGCCGGATTCCGCCCAGCGCATTGCTTTCCTTTCGGGCTTTACCGGATCGGCGGGCCTCATCGTCGTGCTCCCGAACAAGGCGGCGTTTTTTACGGACGGGCGCTACACGCTGCAGGCCGGCCAGCAGCTGGAAGCCGGACTGTTCGAGATTCTCGACAGCGGCAGCAAGCCGCCATCGGACTGGATCGCGGAAAACACAAAAGCCGGCATGAAAATCGGCTTCGACCCGTGGCTGCACACGGAAGACAGCGTCGAGCGACTGAAAAAGGCGGCGGCGCGGTCCGGCGCGCAGATTGTCGCCGTTGAGCGTAACCTGGTCGATGTCATCTGGAGCGAACGGCCGCAACCGCCGCGCGCGCCGATTTATGCTTACGATGTCGCCTATGCCGGAAAATCTTCCGCCGACAAGCGCATGAAGATCGCGGAGGAACTCAGGAAAAGCAACCTCTCTGCCGCCGTTATTACCGACCCCGCCTCCGTCGCCTGGCTGCTGAATGTGCGCGGCGGCGATGTGGCGAATACGCCCCTGCCCCTAAGCTTCGCCATTCTGCAGGATAACGGCACGGTGCGGTGGTTCGTCGATCCGCGCAAGATCACCGGCGGCCTTACCTCGCAGCTCGGCAACACGGTCGATGTGCAGGATATCGGTCTTTTCGGTCACGCGCTCGAAAGGCTGGCACAGGAAGACAAGCCGGTTCGCATCGACCCGGCGGAGGCGGCGCACTGGATTGTCGAAAAACTGCGTCAGTCCGGCGCAAAGCTGGATCCCGGTGAAGATCCCTGCGTCATGCCGAAAGCCTGCAAGAATTCGGTCGAAATCGACGGCATGCGCGCGGCGCACAGGCGCGACGGCGCGGCGCTGGTCAAATTCCTTGCCTGGCTGGAATCCGCCGCGGCAAATGGCGATGTAACGGAAATAATGGCTGAAGAAAAACTCGCCGGATTCCGCGCCATGGGCGCCCTTTATCGCGGGCCGAGTTTTTATACCATCGCGGGCGCGGGGCCGAATGGCGCCATTGTCCATTACCGCGCCACGCTCGCCAGCAACCGCAAGCTGCGGCTGGGCGAGTTTTTCCTGCTGGACAGCGGCGGGCAGTATATGGACGGCACGACGGATGTGACGCGCACCATCGCCATCGGTACGCCGAGCGGCGAAATGAAAGACCGTTTCACGCGGGTGCTGAAAGGCCACATCGCGCTCGCCGCGATCCGCTTTCCGGACGGCACGACGGGGTCGGAGCTGGATGTCCTGGCGCGGCAATATTTGTGGGCTATCGGCTGCGACTACAGCCACGGCACCGGCCATGGCGTGGGCAGCTATCTTGGCGTGCATGAAGGGCCGCAAAGCATTCACCGCCGCAGCAAGGTGGCGCTGAAACCCGGCATGGTCGTGTCGAACGAGCCGGGATTTTACAAAGCCGGCGCCTATGGCATCCGCATCGAAAACCTTCAGACGGTAACGGATATCGTGGAGCTGGCGGGGTCGGAACGCAAAATGCTCGGCTTCGAAACCTTGACGCTGGCGCCCATCGACCGCAACGCCATCAATGTCGCAATGCTGTCCGCGGACGAGCGCGCGTGGCTGGACGCCTATCACAAGCGGGTGCGCGACGCATTGCATGCGTCGCTCGAGACCGCCGAAAGAGCGTGGCTTGAGAAAGCCACGGCGCCCCTTTAGTTCAAGCCTTTGGCCCCTTATTTTTTCGCTTGACTTTTAAACCAAAAAGTGCAATAGTTGCACCATCAAGGATTACCGCATGCCAACGCTCAAGCAATTCGGCTCGGTCAGCTTGCAGATGTATGCGGACGGTCATCGGCCGCCGCATTTTCATATTGTCGGGCCCGATTTTCAAGTTCTTGTGCGGATTTCGGACTTAAAAATAATCGCCGGCGAAGCGCGGCCGGCACAGCTAGCCGAGGCCATAAGATGGGCACGGTCCCATCGCGAAGCCATGGCTCTTAAATGGGCCGAACTGAATGAACGAGGATGACAATGCCGAAGAAAACCATTCCCCGTCTTGAGTCCGTCTCTCCCGGCAAACAGCCCTTGACCTTGCGCCTGCGATGGACGCATGGCGAAGAAAGCACCGTGAACGTCAAAGGCCTTGTCGAAAGCTTCCGCGCATTCGCCCCCTTGCGGCAATCCACGAAACTTTTCCGCCAGGTCAGGCTCGGCGAATATGGAACGGACATTGTCTGGCCGGGCGGCATCGATATGGCCGCGGATACGTTGTGGCGGCTGGCGCAGGAGCAATCGGGTAAAACGCTGACGGCGACCGGCTTCCGGCGCTGGCGCGCGCGTAAAGCCTATACGCTCGAGCAGGCCGCCCATGTTCTGGGACTCAGCCGCCGCATGGTCGCCTATTACGAACACGGTGAAAAGCCAATTCCCCGCGTGGTAGCCCTTGCGACGCGCGCGCTTGAAACCATGTAATTTTGTTTTTCCCGCAGCTTATCAAAGGTTCCTACCTTGTCCTCTCCCGCCGTATATGACGTCTGCGCGCTCGGCAACGCCATTGTCGATATCGTCGCCGAAGTGCCGGAAGATTTCGTCGTATCCCATGCCATTCCCAAATCGGGCATGATGCTGGTCGACCACGCGACGATTACGATGCTGCGCCGCTCGGTCAAGACCGCGCGGGCGGTGCGCGCCGGCGGAGGCTCGGGCAACATGGTGGCGGGCATCGCCTCGTTCGGCGGCAAGGCCGCCTATATCGGTAAAATCGCGCATGACGAAATCGGCAATCTGTTCAGCGCCGATCTTAAAAAGCTGGGCGTGGATTTCCCGATCCCGCCGCTGATGCGCGGCGGCGCGGCGTCGGGCCTGTGCATGGCTTTCGTCACGCCCGGCGGCGACCGCAGCATGTGCACGTTTCTTGGCGCGAGCGTGGAACTGGATGCCGCCGATATCGACGGCGGCGCCATTCGCGCGGCGCAGGTGACGTATCTGGAAGGTTATATGCTGGACCGTATCGGCACCAAACTGGCGCTGATGGCGGCGGCGGATGCGGCGCGCGGGTCCGACCGCCGCGTGGCGCTGGCACTGTGCGACCCGGGCTGCGTCGAACGCAACCGCGCCGATTTTCTGGAACTTGTGCGCGGCAAGACGGATATTCTGTTCGCCAACGAGCGTGAATTGCTGACGCTGTTCCCGTCGGCGACGCTGGATCAGGCGATTGCGGAACTTAAAAGGCATGTGCAGATCGGCGTTGTCACGCGCAGCGACAAAGGCTCGATCGTCGTGGACCGCTCGCGCCATTTCACCGTCCCGGCCGAGCCGATCGCGCAGGTCGTGGACAAGACGGGCGCCGGAGACGCCTATGCTGCGGGCTTCCTGTTCGGGCTGGCGCGGTCTTTCGACCTGACCCTCTGCGCCCGGCTGGGCGCCATCGCGGCCGCCGAGGCGATCAGCCATTACGGCCCCCGCCCCGAGCAATCGCTGGCGGCACTGGCGAGACAGAAAGGGGCCCTTCTCTAACCGCCCACTTCGCCTTCCAGATAGGCGGCCCTGACTTCCGGATTGGTGAGCAGATCGGCGCCGGTTCCGGCCATGGCGATGCGGCCGGTCATCAGAACATAGCCCCGATGCGCCAGGCGCAGGGCCATATGCGCGTTTTGTTCGACCAGAAAAATGGTGACGCCGTCGCGTTTGTTGATTTCCGCCAGCGTCGCGAAAATCTGTTTCACGATGATCGGCGCGAGGCCGAGCGACGGTTCGTCCAGCAGCAGCCATTTGGGGCGGCTCATCAGCGCGCGGCCGATGGCCAACATCTGCTGCTCGCCGCCCGACAGCGTGCCGCCGCGCTGGCCGAAGCGTTCCCTGAGACGGGGAAACAGCGCGGAGACGCGGGCGATGTCGTCGTCAAAATATTTCTTGTCCGCCACCAGCGCGCCGAGGCGGAGATTTTCATAGACTGTCAGGCGCGGGAAAATGCGGCGGCCTTCGGGCACCAGTGCGACGCCGCGCCGGACGATCCGGTCGGTCGGCAGGCGGGTGATGTCTTCGCCGTCCAGCAGAACGCGCCCGGCCGCCGCCTGCGGCTGGCCGCAGATGGTCATCAAAAGGGTCGTCTTGCCGGCGCCGTTGGCGCCGATGAGGGTGACGATCTCCCCTGCCCTTACCTCCATATCGACGCCGCGCAGGGCTTCGATGGCGCCGTAGCGCGCGGTCAGTCCTTCGAGCCTGAGCATCAGCCGGCCGCTCCTTCCGGCTCGCCCAGATAGGCGCGGATGACGGCCGGATCGTGGCGGATTTTCGCAGGCGGGCCTTCGGCGATTTTCTTGCCGTAATCGAGCACGATGACATGATCGGACAGGCCCATCACGACGCTCATGTTATGCTCGATCAGAAGGACGGCGATTTTGTATTCGTCACGGATTTTCGCCAGCGACACGCGCAGCGCGGCGGCCTCGTTCGGGTTCAGGCCGGCGGCCGGCTCGTCGAGGCACAGCAGGCACGGCTCCATGCACATCGCCCGCGCGATCTCAAGCCGCCGTTGCATGCCGTAGGGCAAGGAACCCGCCGGGTGATCGGCGACGCTGAACAGCCCCATGCGGTCCAGCCATAAGCGCGCGCGATCGATGGCCTGTTTTTCCACCTGGCGGTAGGATGTCAGATTGAGCAGTCCCGCCAAACTGAATCGCGACGCGCGCATAAGCGCGGCATGCTGCGCCACCAGAAGATTTTCCAGCGCCGTCATATTGGCGAACAGCCGGATATTCTGAAACGTGCGCGCAATGCCAAGCCGCGCGATGCGATGCGCCGGAAGGCCGCGCAGCTGCTTCCGTCCTCCATCCCGCGACAAAATCATCGTCCCCGCCGTCGCCCGGTAAAAACCGGTGAGGCAGTTGAACAAGGTGGTCTTGCCCGCGCCGTTGGGGCCGATAATGGCGGTAATGGCCCGGTCCTGCGCCCGAAACGAAATATCGTCGACCGCCGTCAGGCCGCCAAACCGCATCGTTAACTCTTGCACATCAAGCAAAACCGGGGAATCCGTCATGGGACGGGAAGATAGAGGGATTGGCTGTCAACGGCTAGGTGTCAGGCGCCGGTCAAACAGCTTAATCAGCCCGCTTTGGCGCATAACGCAGCTTCCCGATGCCTGATAGCCAACCCCCGGCACCTGACAGTTAATCACTAACCCCCTTGATTCGATCCCCGCACTCGTTTAACTCTCCCCTGCGCCAAATGCGCATTACAGGCCCTGTCCCCTTCGTCTAGAGGCCTAGGACATTACCCTTTCACGGTAGTAACACGGGTTCGAATCCCGTAGGGGACGCCACTCAGGTATGTATCTGAGTACCTGATTATCCCCATCGAGCTGACCGTTGGCGGCAACAAGGTTCGCCAGCATGGTTTTATCCCCTTTAAGCTTCAAAAAATCGCCCTCCAGACGGATTTCTCTGATTGTCCGCTTGAGATAGGCACGGCTGAAGGTTGTCGATGCAGAGAAGCGGTTATTAAGGACGCGTGAGGTTGCTTCGATCTTCTGCGGTGTGATGGTTTGCAGGGGCGCATGGCTGTGACGCTGGAGAGTGGCAAGTTCGTTTGTGATTGTCTCCCTCCGGGCCTTATGCTGCTGAACACGGGTCTTAAGGCGGTCGTCCAGTTCAAGGACGCCTTTCTCGACGGCTTCGAAAAGTTTGTTTTCGGCCTGTTCGATCTCTTTTAGCTCGGTTTCCAGTTTCTTGGTGCGTAGCTGGTCTTCACCGCCGTTACGGTTCAGATAAGCCCGGAAGTCATCTATGACGGCCCGGATATATTGCGGGGTGTAGATTTTGTTCTTCATTGCATCCAGTACCACGCTTTCCAGCCTATCGACCGGATAGCTTACCGTCTTGCAAACCGTATCGCCCTTGCTGATACGGGCGGAGCATTTGTAATAGCGGTACTGGTTATTCTTACCCGTTTGCAACACCATGGCGGCACCACAGTTGCATTTGAGAAAGCCGGTTAGGATGTTTGGCGAGGTTTCACCCCGTGAAGCCCGGCGCATAGGCATATATGCGCCTCTAAGCATGGTGGCTGCATCAAACATATCCTGACT
>JBFWTA010000091.1:0-8926 GCA_050248075.1 Bdellovibrionales bacterium
GAAACGCCCTGCGCACCCAGGCTATCGAGGTAATGTGTGAATTGCGGAAGCGGGACAGTTTCGCTGTCAGGATATACAAAAACCTCGTCGGCATCGACGATAAGCCACCAGTTATCCTCGCCATACATATCGAGAACGATTTGCTGCCAGCTGTGACCGAAACCGGATTCCGTATACGAGTCGTGCGTTACGAAGACATGGCAATCTTTCTGCCGCAACAGGAAATCGACGCTGCCGTCGGTGGAACCGTTATCGACGACGAAGAACCGGTCGACGCCAAGCCCTCGATAATAACGCAACAGCCAGGGGAGCCGCTGCGCCTCGTTGCGCGTCACGAAGATCGCGCGGCACTCGCGGAGGCCTTGCGGGATGGCATTGATATCGACGCGTTCGAAAATATGCAGAGGCGCCATCATGCCGCCAGGCTCCGGCTGCGCGCGGCAACATAGGAGGGATCGTCCTTCATCAAACCGCATTTGACAAGTTGCAGCGAGTTTTCGTATTTCGCGCTTCCCTCATAATAAAATGACAGGTTCGGGTTTTTGCTCCAGGCGTCGCGGTAATGCGCATACTCGCTTGCGCCGTCGAAATGCTGGCCGCGGCGAATGGCGTCTTCAACACGGTCGTGAAAGTCGGAAAAAAATTTAAAGTGCAGCAAGGCGCCGGTGACCGGCGCCAGCATAATGGGCGAAACACTGTGGCAATCGAGGAGACGCAGGTTTTTATCGGCGCGCAGCAGGGGAACCTTGAAAAGCACCGGCGGCACATTCGGCTTGATCCTGATCTTATAGCGCTTGAGTTTGTCGCGCAGATTGCGCATGACTTTCATCTTGAGGGTGCCCAGGAAACCGGCGTGCCGGTACTGCGGATAAAAAACGCGCAGGCGCGGCCCGCCGACGACATCCATGGCGGGAAACAGCAAAGGTGCCCGGCCGCTTTTTGTCTGCCATGGCTTGTGGCCGGTACCGCGATAGAGTTGCAGGTGCCGAGGACGCGGCCAAAAATCATATTCGGTATCGAACCATGGGCAGGTATCGAGGAACGAGCGGCCCGGACGGTAAACTGCCTGGGCGACCGGCGCCTGGCTGTACATATCCAGCATAAAGGCCGACACGCCTTTCGCGCCGATGCTGTCAAGGTAATAGCAAAAAGCCGGAAGCTTTATGTGTTCACAATCGGGATAAACGAATAATTCGTCGGCATCGATCACCAGCCACCAGTGGCTTTCACCATAGTGATACAGAATGCCCTGTTGCCATGCGGCACCGCTGTTGGCCTGGGCCATGGAACCACCCGTGGAAAACACATGGCAATCCGGCTGGCGCGCAAGAAATTCGGCGGATCCGTCGGTGGAATTGTTGTCGACGAAGAAGAAACGATTAACGCCGAGCGATCGGTAGTATTCCAGCATCCATGGCAAGCGGCCCATTTCGTTGAGGATTTTAGAAACCGCGCGGCACTCCAGGGCCCCATTGCGCGGAATGGGGTTGGTATCCAGACGTTCGAAAACATGCACGTTTATTTTTGCCATTAATCGTTTCCACCCGGTTTAACCAGCCGGTTCCGGTAAAACAGCATGTTTGCATAGATCAACTTGGTAACAGTAGTCGCCATAAGCATGAAAATAAAAGGATGTTTTAATGCTATCAGGACGGCATTTACCAATTTACCATGGCGCAGTTCGGCAAGCATTTGGCTGCAGGCAATGCGACTTTCGAAGACGCCACGCTTGTACACTAGGCCTTCGCGCGCGGCGGGCGGCATGGATGCCTTATATTTCTGCATCAAAAAGTCGCAGCCTCGCAGGCTTAATCCAAAGCCCGCTTCGGAACGCGAATGCGGCGAAATTTTTCGGGTCGTCGGCGAAATCCGGTGCACATAAACATAACACGCCTGCGGAACGAGAATACCGCGCCCGCCATTCAGCAGAATTTCCTGCAGAAAAATAAAATCCTCGCCGGCGCGGAATTGCAGGTTATAGGCGATATTATGCGCGATCATAAATTGCCGGCGTGTCATGGGTTTTATATAGCCTATGGCGTGGCGGCTGAGCGGCGTATCGCGGCGGGACAGGTATTCGGATGTGAGTTCCGTGAGGCGCCCTGCGGATCCGTGGCGTGTCTCCTCGACAACTTCATCGCGCGCATGATCGTAAATTTTGAGATTATCGCAAACGAGATCGGCTTTCATTTCAAGTGCAGCCCTATGCATGGCTTCCAGCCGCCCCGGCTCGTACCAGTCGTCGGCATCCAGAACCGCGACCCAGTCACCGGCAGCCGCAGCCATCGCTGCATTGCGCGCCGCGGCGGGACCGCCATTGTTCGGCAACTTCAAGGCCCTGATACGCGGATCTGCCGCCGCCAGCGATTGAACGAATTCATAGGTGCCGTCCGTCGAAGCATCGTCGGCAATGATAATTTCGATATCGCCCAATGTCTGGCACTGCGCCGATTCAATCGCGCGGCCGATGGTGGCTTTGCAGTTATAGGCGGCGATGATGATGGATACGACTGGCATAGTCGGAATCAGCCCCCTGCCCCGATTTTCCATTGATCGCCGAATTTTTTATCCCATTCGGGCGGATCGAAACGGTCGAACCCGCTGCCGGGATAAAAGGTAAGCTCGCCGAATTTAACTTCGCCCTTCAGTTCGTAAAGATCGACACGGACGTAGGAGAATTCCTTACCGATTGTTTCGGCAAACCAAATCATTTCGCCAAGGCATGTGGGCGCTGGCACCGACCCTCTGTAACACGGGCGGCGCGCATAGGCTTTGATTTCCATTGGCCGCCAGTCACGGTCGAAAAAATTGATCCAGTAGTTGTTAAACCGGTCGATGACCTGTTCAATGGCGTAAACCGTACCGCCGAAAACATGAAACTTGAAATCGGGGATGTACCCTTGCGAAGCAGTCAGAAAAGTTTCGGCCAGAATGCGGCGCTCTATATTCGCATAGGCCCACTCCTCGAGCACGTCTTCATAGTCGATCTTCATAAAACCATCGAGTTTCCGGCGAAGAGCTTCCGGATCGTCCGGCGCCGTCTTGACGAACACATTCAGGCCCGAGCCGTGATTAGTCTTGAGCACATAAGGTGGCACGGAAAGCGGCGGCCTTGAAAAATCAAGTTCCGCGGCGGATGCGTAAACAGCCAAAGTCGGAATAATGTACCGGTCGCCGAATTTTTCGGCGATCAGCCGTTTGGCTTTTACCTTGTCGGTGTAATCCGTCATGCGCGGATCGTGGTCATGGACTTTACGCCACTGGATTTTTTCATTAAGCGTGCGCGGGCTGTCGATATTCGGCAATTTTCCATGCGCGCGGTAATAATCCAGCATGATATGCAGGCGTGGAGGCAGCGCGTCGATGATCTTGCGCTTAAGCGCTTTCACGGACATTGGCGTCGCCCCCCTTGAATTCGCGCAACCTGAGCGCCCGCGCGGCCGCGCGCAAACCCATGAACGACGATTCAAGCATGCGCCCCTTGAAAGAGCGGCTGAAGGTAAATTCGGCGCAGGCCCGCGTGACGTTCGTGAATCTGGACTTATATTCGGAGCCGCCCTGCCGCAAGTCCAAACCCTGGTAACCATTTTCGATAGCCCAGCCGATGAAGCGGGTTACCAAAAGCATGCCAGGAGAATACCCGGCCCAGACGGGGTTATAGCCAAGCACATAGCCATGCAGCACGCCATGATAGTCGATACACAGGTTGTACGCGATGGCTTCGTCGCCGCATTGCAGCCAGCTGAGGACAATGCGTCCCTGCGCGGCGAGGATTTCGACAAGCTCACGAAAATAATCGTACACGCCGGGCTGAACGAACAAACCACCTTCGTTATGCGCCCTGCACCATTCGATTTTGTGCCTGATCATCTGGTCTATGACGGCGGAAGGGATCGGGCCTTCGCGGTAAACGTGATAGGTGACCACGCCCTTTTCCCCGAGCCGGCGGTTACGCCGCCGTAATTCACGGTTGGTTTTGGAAGAAAGGGTGCCGAGCCACTCTTCATTGGTTTTCCATTCGATGCGCAGAAACAACGCCTCGGTCATGTCGCGACGGCGTGCGAAGAAAGAGAGCGCACGGTAACAGAGCGAGTCCGGATAAACATCGCGGATGGACGCAAAATCATATCGACGGCTACTGGCGGCGGCATCCCATATCTCGGCGGCATGATCGGCATTTTCGGCAACCATGTCGCAGTAATTATAACCTTTGTAGCCGGCAGCCTGCAGCACGCGCATTCCCTGACGGCGCACAACCGTGAGGGGCAGCACGCCGGCCAGCTTTCCATCAATATATCCGGCGACCACATGCAGGCTGCGGCGCCCATAATTCCTGCCTACTGTACGCCACCATATGGCAAAGACATCATAATTCGAAAAGGCGCTGCGGCCGAAGCGCGCATGCAAGGCACGCCAGTCGCCAGCGAGAGCCGCGACATCGGATTCCGATGTAAAGATTTTGCAGGCAAGAACTGTCACATCTCCTCGTTTACTGACTCACGTGACGGACAAAAATATAAAAACGCGCGTTCGCGATAACCCACCCCGAAATAATCTGCGCGACAAGCAGAAGAATTAGGGGGTTGGCGAGCACAATGCGCGTTGCCGTAAAGAACTTATGCTGGCGCAGGGCAGCGCGCATTTCTTTATATTTCACGGCCTTTTCGAACAACCATCGGCGTCTTTCGAGCGCCCGTTTCGCGCCCGGAGATATGACGGCCCGATACTTTTCCAGCAATGCATCGCATCCGCGCATAAAAAGAGAAAATACAGCCGCTACTTCGGAATGCGAATGCGGCGATATTTTTCGCGTGGTCGGCGAAATGCGGTGCACATAGACGTAGCTGGCATCGGGCACGATGAAGCCGCGCGCACCCTGCAACAGGAGTTCCGCCACAAAAATAAAATCCTCTCCAACGCGATAAGACGGATCGTATGAAACTTTATGATCGGCGATAAATTGCCGGCGTATCATGGGCTGGAGAAAGCCGGTGGGATGACGCCGCAGGGGATTATCGCCGGCGAAAAATTTTTCGGCAGTAAGCTCGGCAACCTTATTGCGGCGGCCATGATGTGTGCGGTCGACGACGCTGTTGCAGACGTGGTCGTAAATTTGAAGATTGTCGGCCACAAGATCGGCTTCATGCTCGCGCGCGGCCTTAAGCATCACTTCCAGGCGCCGCGGCTCATACCAGTCATCGGCATCGAGGATAGTTACCCATTCGCCCGTTGCCGCCGCGAGCGCCGCATTGCGGGCGGCACCGACGCCGACATTTTTCGGCATGCGCACGCATTTAATGCGCGGATCGGCCGAGGCCATTGACGTCACAAGCGCATAGGTGCCATCGGTCGAGCCGTCATCGACAACGACAATTTCAATATCGCGTATTGACTGGGCCTGCGCCGATTCAATGGATTTGCGAATGGTCTTTTCGCCGTTAAGAACGGCTATGAGAACGGATATGACCGGCATGATTTCCATTTAATAACTGAGCCAGCCAGCGTTATACCAAAGCCGGAGATGCAAGGAAAACGCATATAAGCGTCTGAAAAGAATTAACAAAAATTCTTTCCGCATGCGATTCGGATTCGATTCAACGGCGCTTTTCGAAAAATATCTCGTAAGGCGTAAAAAACAGGGGAAGAAAACCCGAGGGAAAGGTAAACCACCCTTCTTCGTTAGTCGGTGCTTCGTATTGCGATTTATGGGCGGCTACAGCGGTTTGCTTCGGCTTGAGAAACTCTCCGATTGCAACGCGGCGCAGACGCATAAATGTAGCCGGATTCAGCAATTCGCGGATCGCGGTATAAGACCAGTACCAGATCGGATATTCGTAGACCGGGCATGCGATAACACCCGCGTGGCATAGGCGATCCACGGAAGCGGCAATGGCGCGATGATCCGGGTGTCTGTCCACGGCGTAAGGCGAAAAAATCTGGCGCGGTGAATACTCGCGCAGCTGATCGGAGAGCGCGGCATCCAGGGCATCGGGCTGCTCGTGACTGTGCTGGTCGCGGAAATTAAGGAAAACCAGATTTTCGCGCGTCACGCCGAGGGCAAAAACAGCGCTCTCCGTTTCCGCACGCCGCTCCGCCACAATTTGTTCTGCAGAAATAACGGCCGATTTACCGGATGCCGAGCCGTCGGTCACGACAAGAATGCGAATATCGCGCCCGGCCTTACGCAGACGCGCGATGACACCACCACAGCCGAGAGATTCATCGTCGGGATGCGGGGCAATCACCAGGGATGGGCCAGCTTGCGCCAGAACATTCATATCGCGCGCCAGCGCGGTAAAAATGCGCAGGATCAGAAGTTTCGATTTGTCCTTGAGCGTCTGGATCATGCGTCGGATTGCCGGGAGGACGGAAGCATAAGCGCTTTCCAGTATTTTGCGAGAAGCAATCCGCTGAGCAGCATAAGCGGCCCCCATCCGGCGGGCGAAAAGGCTTCTTCCTGAAAAATACTGTTCACGAGAAGGATGGCCAGAGCGCAGGGAATGGCGACAAGGCGCGGTTCATTTGAAAAGTGCATCACCGCTCTCCAAACATTTTGCCAAAGGCGCCAATAGAAGAACAAAAAGACAATGGTGCAGATACCGATCTGATACAGCATCACCCCGAAACCGCTTTCCAGCGCGAAATTGGCGCCGTAATTCTGGAAGAAACTGAAATTTGTTTTTGCGCCCGCCAGCGATGACAGATTGCCGCCGACGCCCACACCATGGCCGAGCGGATTGGAGATAAAACCTGTAACCCCGCCCCAAAAGCCAATAACGTGATAATCGCGGGTATAGGAGCCGTAAGCTAATCCGGCGACAATGTATAATGCCATGCTGGCGACAAGCGATGTCTTAAGCCAGTGCGGGTTGCGCGCAAAACCGTAAAACGTCGCCAGCATAAGTGACAGGAATCCCATGATCAGCGGCCCCTTCGCGCCGACGAGCAGCAACAAAGCCAGACAGCCCGCCGTCAGGAGTGTAGCGCGATTGACATAGGCAACGATCGCACCGAAGGCGAGCGCATAGGCATAGGAAATAGGGTGGACATTGGGGCCTTGCGGCCGCAGCAAATCGACTTGCAGCCCGAGCGCGCCGGACAGATTGAGATAGGAACGGCTGGCGAAATTGATTGTTTCCTCGATACTGTAAAAGGTGGAATAGAGATCGGTGGAATATTTCAGGCGAAGATATTCGGCGATATTAAACAGCGAGTACATTCCATAGGTAAATAAAAATTCCAGCAATCCCCAAAGCACGAGCAAGAAGGTCATTACCTTCAGAACATTCATCGAAAAGCCCGATGTTAAGTACAGGCCGAATGCCACGCCCATAATAAGCAGCAGACCACCAACAAGGTATACACGCATGTAAAGGATCGCATCGTTGAGACTGGCATGCATCACGCCGAGACCGCCATAAAGCACAACGACAATGAAAAAAAAGAGCAAGCTGCGCTGCAGGCTTGCGCTGGCCGCGGGCAATGCAAGGCGCTCTTTCTGCCAGACGATCGCGCATAATCCGGAGGTAAGAACAATGTTTACGAAACTGGTTCCCAGCATCGGGGTAAAATTATCAACGCCGGGCGTCAGTGGCGTGACGATGGCGATAAACAGATTCTGCAGGAACAGGCAGATCACGAATAGCGCGAAAGCGAACTGCGTATTGAGAAACATGCCCGCCAGCGTCACGCCGACAACGCCGACAAACCCCACCGGGCCGAAAACCGCGCAGAGCAGGAAATGAGGAAGCAGAGTCGCCGAAGCCAGGGCCATTAGCAGTGCCGCCTTCATAAGGCTTTGCCCCTGCCCGATAAAAGGCAGCATGGGCGGTGCAATCTGGGTTTCGGTCGTGGATGTCATGGGACTGTGTAATCTTTCAAACCGAGCGCCTTGACAATTCCCGGTTCGGGAACCCCATTATCGCCGAGGAGACCGAAGCCCCCGCGGTATTCCCACAGCGCCCAGGGAATATTTGCTTCTTCCATCAATTCACGCATATCGCGCAGCCAGTTGGCGCGGCTGCCGGGATTAACATACGGCCGAAAGACGCCAAATTCCAGACAGGCAATGCGCCCACCCCATAATTTGCGCCAGCCGGCAATTCCGTCAATATAAACCGTGAGTTTGCGACGACTCCAGTCGTCCTGATTATATTTTTTTACATCGGGATCCTCGGCCTTGTCGCCGGGTTTAACCGGATATTCGATCGGCACCGTCTTGCGGTTCCGGTCGCCTTCCGGAAACCAGGGGGCGCCATGGTGGGTGAGAAAGAGCGGTTCGTAAAAATGGAAATCGTAAATAATATTTTTATCGTCATAAGGCTTTTTCTGCGCCAGATTCCACGGCTCGCCATGCGGTCCGGACATGACGACAAAAGTATGAAGCGGGAAAGCGGGCCGTAAGTTCCTGACTAATTCTTCCTGAATCGGCCACCACGTGTCGTTATCAAACTGAGGTTCGTTATAAAGACCGAGCAGAATGCGATCCGGCGGCAGATCGTCGAGCACAGGCGTCAGGCTGAGCCAGACTTCTTCGAGATGGCGGGCCGCCTTTTTAGGCTCTCTGCGAAGCTTGTCCTGATACGTGCCGGGCGCGTGGAAATCGAGTACGATCGTGAGGTTTTGGGCCAGAAGCTTGACGATATCGCAACGCATTTGCGCCAGTTTCTCGGCGCGGTCGTCGGCGTCTTCGAGTGTCAGCCATTTGATGCTGAACGGCAGGCGCACAAAGTCGAATCCCATGCGGCCCAGATTCCTGATTTCTTCGCGGGTGAGGGCCTTTTCCTGTCCATCTTCCCAACAGCGCGTCAGATTGATACCGCGTTTCAATTCCGGCGCCCCGGAGGATGAAAGAATTTTATAGGTGCATCGTTCGCCGGCATTGGCGGCACCAGCAGCGAGGAGACTTATTAACACGGCGAAAAGC
>JBFWTA010000092.1:0-8769 GCA_050248075.1 Bdellovibrionales bacterium
GACGTCATCACGCAGCAGTTCATTGTCTTTCCGGTTTGAAGAATCAACCAGATGCATCTCGTCTTCGTGAAGCTGCTTAATGATTCCCATATGGCGCGGCAGGACTTCCGCCACTTGTTCGACGGGCCATGTTTCGAGCGCCTCGGGGGCTTTCGTATGATTGGTGTAAAAGCATACTTCCTGCATTACCTGTTTGGCTTCCCCCCACTTCATTTTAGGCCAGGTTATGCCGAGGCGCTGCATATCCTCATCCGGTCCATCGACCATCATGCGCATGAGTTCCGGAATAGCGATAACGGGGTGCGTATCGTTTAGTTGGATAGCCGTGGTTTCAGCAAGATTGTGCAACGATTCATTATGCTTCATGTGACGCGCAACAATATCCTTAAGAGAAAGACTCACAAAAAAATATTGCTGCACAAGGCGCCGGAGTTTCTCGTCCTGCGTATCATCGGCGGGATACAGACGTTTGGATATGCCTTCAATCAACCAGTTACGTCTGTCGTCGAAAGCGTCGCCGTGATCCCGCACACTCCATAACCTTTTGGTATTTATCATCGGCACATCACCTTCGTCGATCGTCCGGCCGGGAATCATAAAATCCTCACGGTTCGCCCAAACCGGAGTGGTGTTGGTCCACAGGTGTTCGCCATTCTTCTCTTCATAGTGTCCGAAGAGATTTACGGTGTATGGCGCCGATTCTCGGAACAGATGCTGACTTTTTCTATCTCTTTCCCAATGATCGGGCTCGGCGACCGGGCGGCCAAAAGCATCAAAAGTCTGAAGCTGAAAACCCTCCGCGTAATTTATACCGTAACCCATGGCTGGAACATCGCAGGTTGCGGTGCTGGTCATCAGGCATGAAGCGAGCCGACCAAGGCCGCCGTTACCGAGACCAGGCTCCGGCTCCGCCTCGATAACTTTTTGATCGTCATAACCAAGTTCGCGCAGTGCGCTTCGAATAGGATTTTGTATTCCAGCGACATCAAGCACAACGAGCGTTTGTGTGCCTGGTAAAAATTCAAACGATAGATAGTTGGCACGCTTCCCCGTTTCCTGTTCTCTTTGCGATTTCATCCATAATGGCAAAAGCGTCTCCTGCGCAATTTCAACGATGACGTGATTAACTTGATGCAAATCGGCAGGAAAATGCGCAAAAGGATGCGCAATTTCGTCTGCGGCAGATGTAAAATCTGCCGGAGGCGGTTGAATAACGTCCTGAAGTCTATTTTTGATTTCTTGCGCAAGCGGGGAGAGCGAGGTGTCTGAGGTGCCGGGAGATGTCGACCGCATCAATGTTTGCGACATAAAAAATCAATCCCTAAGAATGAATACGAGACATACAGATGTATGTACGGGTAAGTGCATATAAAGATGCTAACTCGCACAAGACGAAAAGCAATCTTTTTCAAAAATACATATAGAATTTTTATACACGCTTTACGGGAATTTATTGCACCGCAATAAATTTATATTTTCCACGCGGAATGGATGACGGCGATGCCGCCGGTCAGGTTTGTCCATCCGGCTTTGTGCAAACCGGCGGTTTCCATTCTTTTCGCCAGTGCGCGTTGTTCGGGAAACTGGCGGATGCTTTCGGCGAGATATTTATACGCGTCGCGGTCCTGCGCGACGAGCGCACCAATTTTGGGAAGAACTTGCATACAATAGTTATCGTAAAGCGGCTTGAGGCGGGCATTTACCCCGGGGCTGAATTCAAGGCAGAAGAAACGGCCGCCGGGTTTCAGCACGCGCGCGGCTTCGGCGAGGGCCCTATCTATGTGCGTGACGTTGCGCAACCCGAAGGCGATGCAATAGGTATCGATGCTGCGCGGCAGCAACGGCAGGGCCTCGGCATTGCCGGTGACCCATTCGATGGGATCGTTCAAAAAGCCGTGGTCGATTGCTTTCGCGCGGCCTTCGGCGAGCATCGCGGGGCTGAGATCGCAGACGATTATTCGCGCTTTACTACCGGTGCGGCGGACACAGCGCAGGGCGATATCGCCGGTGCCACCGGCAACATCCAGTATCACTTGTCCCGGCCTTGGGTCCATGAGGCGCACCAGCCGGTCTTTCCAGAGACGGTGCAGACCGCCCGACATAAGGTCGTTCATCAGGTCGTAACGCCCGGCGACCGAAGCGAACACATTGCGCACCAGCCCGGTCTTTTCGTCCGGCGTGACGCGGCGGAAACCGAACCAGCGGGATTCGGGGTTCGGGGTTCGGGATGCGGGTTGCTTAAGCATTCAGCAATCAGGGGTCAGCATTCAGGGTTGTCCTATTTTATATAGAAACAACGGAATTTGACACCCCTTCCCTGAATGCTGAATGCTGACCCCCGAACCCCGAGCCCCAAACCCTGTTCATGCCCGAACTTCCTGAAGTCGAAACCGTCTGCCGCGGGCTGGCCAAGGCTCTTATGGGCGCGCGGATTACGGAGATGCAGCAGCATCGCGGCGACCTGCGCAGCCCCATGCCGGAAAACCTGCCGGCGCGGCTGAAGGGACGGAGGATCGAGAACATCCGCCGGCGGGCGAAATATATTCTTGTCACGCTCGATAAGGACGAGGTTCTTTTGCTGCATCTCGGCATGTCGGGGCGCATGGTACTGACGCATCAAGACCGGAAACCGCCCGGCAAGCACGACCATCTGGTTTTCCATTTCGACAACGGCGTGACGCTGCGTTTCAACGATCCTCGCCGTTTCGGCATGTGCGATCTTGTGGCAGCCGGGGATATCGAACGGCACAAATTACTGAAGCATCTCGGCGTGGAACCGCTGGGGCCGGAACTTACGGCGAAAACGCTGGCGTCGCTGTTCAAAGGCAGGAGGACGCCGGTGAAGGCCGCCCTGCTCGATCAGCGCCTTATTGCCGGGATCGGGAATATCTATGCCTGCGAGGCGATGTTTCATGCCGGCATCGGACCGAAGCGGCCGGCGGGAAAATGCACGCCCGATCAGATAAAAAAGCTGGCACCCGCGATTCAAAAAGTGCTGCGCGCCGCGATCAGGGCGGGCGGGTCGTCGCTGCGCGATTACGTTCGAACGGATGGGGAGCTCGGCTATTTCCAGAATCAATTTGCGGTTTACGGCCGCGAGGGAAAGCCCTGCCCCGGTTGCGGCTGCGACGTGAAAAAGACCGGCGGCATCCGCCGGATAACCCAGGGCGGGCGGTCGACTTTTTATTGCCCGGTAAAGCAGGAATGAAGCCGTTGTCACGATTCCCGAACTGGGTTAGCCTCCATCCATGAACAAATCGATTCCCGGCATTTTCGCGGCGGCGCTGATGGGACTGTTTTGCACAGCCACCCCGGCGCTGGGCGCTTCGCTCAATGAAACGGCGAGCACCGCCGACCAGATGAGCCCCAGTTTCATCCCGGCCAACGAGCCGCATTTCACGAAAGTTATCGAAGACCTGCCGCTGATGCCCGGCCTGCAACTGATCGAGGACGAAGACGTGCTGTTCGCCTCCGCCAACGGCCGCATCGCCGAAACCAACGCCATCGGTCCCGTCGACGTCGATCAGGTTTACACCTTTTACCGCAAGAGCCTGCCCAGCCTCGGCTGGAAAATCGTCGATGCCCGGACCTATATCCGCGAAAGCGAACAGCTCCGCATCGACGCCCGCGCCAGCCAGAAAATTACGGTGGTGAAGTTTACGGTCAAGCCGGCGGGTTGATTTTCATCGAATAAGATCGGAAAGAACCGCCTGAAGCTAATTCTGCCTCAGGTGTTCCAAGCTAACCAAGAAAAGCTGAATTCTTCCCTGAAGCGGAGGAGGAAAAAATCAGCTCAGCTTGTTCAGCCCCGACCCAGCTTGTTCGCGCAGGACGGTGGCGACGGCGTCGCCGATGCCGTCGCCGGTGGCTTCGAGCTGGGCGAGAATCTGCTTGAGGGAGTTCATGAGGTCTTCGCCCTGCAGCTTGAGCGAGACGCGCAGGCGGTCGGTGCGCTGCTGCATGTCCTCGATCGACTTGTTCATGACCATCACCTGCGACTGCGCTTCGACGACGCCCTTGTTGAGGGACTGCGTCTGGTCGCCGTAGAGGCGGGTGACGTTGCGCATGATATTGGCCGAGGCTTCGGACTTGTTCGACAGGTTTTCGATATGCTGTTCGACCGTCGAGGCAACTTCGGAAAGGCGCGCGACCGCGTGTTCGCTGACATTGCCCGCCAGCATGCGGCTGGTCTCAAGCCGCTCGGCGACCGAGCCGAGATGCGAAAGCGCCGTTTGAAGCTGCTGCACGAAGCTGCCTTCATGCCGCTTGATGCCGTCGCCGGCGACCGACAGGCGGTCGAGCAGGACATCGAGCTGATCGCCGAGGCCGGTGAGCAGCTTGGCAACGTCTTCGGTCGTGCCGCGCATGATATTGGTCTTTTCGATGAGCTGCGTCGCGGCTTCGCGGCTGGTCTGGTCGAAGCGCGAGGAGATTTTCTCGACATCGGCCACGGTGCCCGCCGTCGTGGAGCGGAGCGCGGTGCCCGTGCGTTCCAGCTGCGCCGTGATCTGCATGAGGCCGCGGTTGATTTCGTCGATCTGACCCTGCACGCCGGCGCGGACGCGTTCGAACTGCTCGCGCAGCCCCTGGGTCGCCGTGTGCATATGGCCTTCGGCGTGTTCGGCGGTATGCGCCAGCGTGACGAGCGTCTTTTCGATGCTGTCGCCGACATGGGCGAGACGCTGGCCGGCTGTTCCGGCGCGCACCTCGAGCGATTCGAAATCGCGCGCCAGCTTTTCGGCGCTCTGCGAGGCTTCGCCCCGCAGCTGGCTGAGCTTTTCCGTGGCGGAAGCAAGCTGGGCGATGCTTTCGGTGGCCTTGACGACCATGTCCTTCTGGCCGCCCGTCAGTACGGCGGCGCTGGACTTCATCGATTCGACCTGCTCGGCGAGCGCCTTGTTGAACGAGCGCAGAACTTCTTCCGCATCGCTGGCGGTGCGGCTGATCTGCTTCATTTCGTCGACCATGGTTTCGCGCGCCGCGCCGGTGACGGTGATGAAGCGGTCGGCGGTGCCGACCAGTGTCTGGTCGGCTTCTTGCGCCTGTTTTTTGAGCGCCTCGGCGGCGGCTTCGATCTGCTGCGTGCTGCGGCCGAGCGTGGCGGGCAGCTGAACCGTTTCGTCGCGCACCAGCCGCGCGGCTTCGGCCAGCGCGGATTCGGACGTGGCGAGATTGGTGCGCAGCGTGTCGCTTTGCGAGGACAGGTCCTGTACCGCGGCCGAGACCTGGCTGGCGGCCTTTTCGGAAGTCTGCAGCAGGCGGACGATCTCGTTCTGCAGCGCGGCGCGGACTTCGTCGATACGCGCGCCGGCGGCATCGATGGAGGCACGGCTCTGCTGATCCACCTCGCTCATCGCTTCGCGCAGCACGGTGACCCCGCCGACGGCGGTTTCGATCATATGCGCGATCTGCTTGCCCTGCTCCTCGCCCTGCTGGGTGACGTCGGATACGAGACGCAGATGGCCGCGTATTTTTTCCTCGGTCTGCGCCAGGCGGTTTTCGGCCTGGGTCGCGGTATTGGCGAGCGCTTCGGAATGCTTCTGCAGCTGTTCGCCGCTGTTGCGGGTGATGGTTTCGAGCTGGAGGGCGGATTGATCCATGACATGGATCGCCGAGCCGCTCTGCTGCTTGAGCTGGCTGCCGGCGCTGTCGAGCTGGGCGATGATGCCGTTAAGCTGCTCGATGACGCGCGCGGTTTCGCCCTGCATCGATTCGCGAAGATTGCGGGCCTGTTCCTGCATGCCGGCAGTAACCGACAGGACGGCGCGCATTTGCTGCTCCGCCTGCTGGGCATGAAGGCTGAGCGATCCGGCTTCGTCGGCGAATTTCGCGCCGGCGGCCTGAACGCCCGCGAGCGTCGCCTGCGCCTGGCTGTCGATGGCGCCAAGCTGTTTGGCGATCTGCTGCGTGCTTTCGGTAAGGCGCGAGACGGTGCGCTCGGCCGTGGACGCCGTTTCGTCCTGCGCGAGCGCGAGGCGGTTGAGCAGCCCGTTGACCACGTCGCGCTGGGCGTCGAGGGCGACGGTGAGCGACCGCTGGCGTTCGCCGATCTGCTGCATCGTGCCGCTGAGGGCCTGGGTCTGCTGGCTCACGCCGTTCTGGAGGCTGGTAAGCGTGAGCTCGGCCGTCGAGGTAAGCTCGCGCAGTTCGGAACCGCCCGACGAAATTTTGGTGAGAATGCCGCCGAGAAGTTCGTTGGTGCGTTCGCCTTCGTTATGCAGCGCTTCGCGCAGCTGACGCGCCTGGTCCTGAAGCGCGGAGGTGACGGACAGAACCGTGCGGGCCTGCTGTTCGGCCTGCTGCGCATTCTGCAGCAGAACGCCGGCCTGGTCGGCGAAGCTGTTGCTGGCGCTGCGGACATTGGACACGGCGTTCTGCGATTGGTCGGACAGCGCGCCCAGCTGACGCTGAACGTTCTGCAGCGATTCCGTAAGATGGGTAATCGTGCGTTCGGCGACTTCCGACGCCTGGCCGTGCGCGGCGCCAAGACGGTCGAAGAGCTCGATGAGCTGCGTGCGCTGGTTTTCGTTGGCCGAGGTCATCGCGCGGAACTGTTCGCCGATCTGGTCGTGCACGACCGAAAGCGTGGCGGCCTGCTGCGTGATGTTGGTGCCGAGCGAGGTAAGCGTGTTTTCGGCGCGGCCGGCGATATCCTGAAGTTCCTGATGGCTGGCGCCGAGACGGCCGGACGCGGCATGCGCGACGTCGGTAAGGCGCGTGGCGGCCCGGTCGGCCCCTTCGGTCGCGGCATTGGCGGTCTGCGTGAGCTTGCCGCCGGCGGTTTCGAGCTGAATGATCGCTTCGTTGAGCTGGGCGACGAGGCGCTGGCTCTGCTGTTCCATATTGGCGCGGATCTGGCCCGATTGTTCGGCCAGCGCCATGGAAGCGGCGTTGAGGTTGCGGATATACTGTTCGGTCTGCTGGCTGTTATCGAGCAGCTTGCCGGCCTGTTCGCCGAAGGCGCCGCCGGCTTTCTGGATAAGGGCCACCGCCGATTGCGCGGCGTCGGAGAGCGTGTTGCTCTGGCGCAGGAAGGCGCCGTTGGCTTCGTCGATGCGGGCGATGGCCTGCTGCGCGTTGCTGTTGGCGGCTTCGTGGGTCAGCGCAAGCTTTTCGTTGAGCGAGGATATCTGCTGTACCGTCTTGCCGGTGAAAGAGACGATCTGCGTCGCCTGGTTTTCAAGTTGCGCGGTGCTGTTTGTAATGGTGCCGATCTGCTGCGACAGGGTGGTGGCGAAGGCGTCGGCCTTGGTCTGGGCCTGGGCCGTGGTCTGTTCGAAACGCTGGGCGCGCATTTCGAGTTCCTGCGCGGCGGTGCGGGTGACTTCGTTGTAATGCGCGGCCACGCGGTCAAGCAGCGCATAGGCGGAATCGGTGCGGGTCTTGAGCGCCTCGCCGATGGTGAGGAACTGCTTTTCGGCGCGCGAGAGGTCGGCGCTGAGCTCGTCGGTCTGTTTTTGCAGGATGCTGCGGATCTGGCTGGCCTCGTTCTGAAGGGCCGAGGTGACGATCTGCATCTGCGAGCCGGAGCTTTGCGCGTCCTGCAAAAGCTGATGCGACTGCTCGCCGACGCGGGCGGCGGCCTGCTGCAGCGTGGCCACGGCCTGTGTCGTGTGATCGCCGAGACCGGCGACTTCGCGCTGGAGCCGGTCGGCCATGGCGGCGAACTGGTCGAGCGTATGGCGCGCGGTGTCTTCCTGCGCGGTGTGCACGGCGACAAAGCGGTTGTTGATTTGTTCGATCGACGCGGCGTTTTCGGTCATGACCCGGTTGAGCTCGTCGCCCAGGCCGCCGACGCGGCCGGTGAATTGCTGGAGGCGCGTGAGCTGTTCCTGCAAACCCTCGCCGTAGCGGCCGAGCGCCTTGAGGCCCTGATCGGCGCTGGTGTCGACCTGCTGGATAACGGCCTGGATCGGCGCGATGGACTGCACGGTGAAATTTTGCAGGCGCGCATCGGTGGCGTTGAGCTTGTCCTGGGTTTCGGCGAGGAGCGCCATGAGGCCGATGGCCTGGTCGCGCAGGCCCTTTTCGGCCAGGGCGGTCTTGGCCTGGGTCTGGACGATAGCTTCCTGCAGCATCGCTTCGGCGGCGCGGGCCTGCGTCGCAAGCTCGCCTTCCTGGCGGCCAAGAGATTCGGCGGCGATACCGAGCGCGCGCACCGACATCTGGGCGCTTTCGCTGAGGCGGCTGATGAGCTTTTCGTTCTGGTCGACGGCGCTGTAGAGATCACGCACCAGGGTTTCGCCGACCGTCTGGGTCGCGTCGCGCGCGGTGAGAAGCCGTTCCAGAAGATGCTGGAGGTTTTGCAGCGCGGCGGAGGCGCGGGTTTCCACTTCCTGGCCGGCCTGTTGCGAGGCGGCGCGGAGGCTTTCGAACTGGCCAAGCTGAGTCCCGACCTCGGATGTAATGGCCTTGAGCTGCGCTGCGCTTTCGCCCGATAGCAGTTTCATGCGCTGCGCCGCGCTTTCGTAACGCTCGGCGGCCGTGAGCATCTGGGACGTGATTTCCTCGGTGCCCTTGCGGGTTTCGTCGTTGACGGCTGAGAAACGCTGAAGGCAGGTCCCGGTGCGCTCGTTGATGTCGGTGATCGAGTGCTCCCATCTCTGGATGAAGGAATCCGTCGTCACGCCGACGCGGGCCACGAGCTGATCGAGGTCGTCGCGTCGCTTTTGCAGGCTCAGATCGAAGCCGGTGAAACGCTCGCCGAAACGGCCGAGGAATTTTTCGAGGCCGTCCACCTGTTGCGAAAGCCTGTCGCTGAGGTTGACC
>JBFWTA010000093.1:0-8712 GCA_050248075.1 Bdellovibrionales bacterium
CGTGCGCTTCCTGCTCCTTCAACACCTGGATGATCTGTTCTTCCGTAAACCGCTTCTTCATCGTCTGCTCCTGTTTTAGGGTTGCAGACTCTACCAGAAAATGGCTCAGAAAACGGGGAGCAGGTCATTACCGTTAAACTCGATCACATAATCGGTCTGAGCTAGCTCCTTGCTCTTCCGGAGGGCGTTATGGCAAGCAATTCAAAGGCTATGTCCCGAAGCAGTTAGTATCGCAAGGAGTGAAACGCCCTCTATATCCCGACTTAATAGAGTTAACAGTAATGGCTTCAAGTTAGACCCTGAACGATCTGTCCTACAGGCCCCCTCAAGTCTTTCAAAATCGTTCGGATTTGGAACCTGCTAACTATCTCGCGAAGCTGAGGCGAGGTTCGAACACTGTCAACTATCCTCGACCAGTTTTTTCAACGTATAGATCTTCACGAAAGCCATAAAATTATTACAGCTGAATAATATTGGCGGCATGCGGGCACAAGCCGGAGATGAGCGCACGGTGTCAGAGGCCGGTGAACCGATAGCTGATACCCGCAGTCATACTATCGAGCGTGAAGCCGACCCGGCGCGATCCCGTGTAGACCCCGCAGGTGGCCACATCCGGCGGAGGACAGACACCCCCGGTGTCGGTGCTTTGGGAACCCAGATCGATATGCAGGTACTGCAGCCGGAACGACCATGCATCATCGAGGGCGTGCTCGAGCCCGGCGCCGAGCGCCCAGCCCATTTTAGTGGCGTTCGATGTACCTGTTTCGACGTATGGAAAATTGAGCTGCGTGATCGTCTGATTGAAACTGGGGTCGCCGAACGCCAAACCGCCTGTGATGTAGGCGAGAGTGCGATCATGGGTGATCCCCAGCCGCCCGCGCAACGTTGCTATCCAGTCAATGTCGGTTGAGGTATCCACCCGGTAGGGACTGACGGCGGTGACGTAGCCTGTCGTTTTGTTCTTGCCGTCGATCGCGCTGTAATCGGCTTCGACGCCGAGCAGCAGATTATCCATTTGCCAATTGTAGCCCGTTGCCGCGCCGCCGGTTGCGCCAATGGTGGTTTGCCCTCTATTGAGCAGCGGCAGGAGGGCGTCACGGTCCTCCTGGTTGAGTGGGTTGGCAGGATTACTCCACTCACCGGAAAGTTCCGTTGCAAATGGGCGATCCGCCCGGGCCGCGCCGCCGAATCCGCCAATGTAGGCACCACGCCAGTCGATATCCTGCGCAGCGGCGGGAAAACACCAGACCAGTGATACAAAAAAAATTGCTGCCCGCCACACGGCATCCACAATACATTGCGAATTGTGCATGGGTGTAACGGTTCCTTGACCGGAGAGAGGGACGGTTCCGGCAATCTGGAGCAGTGTCGAAACGCAGTCAAGCCTGCGCGTCTGTGCTGAGCGACTGCAGCCGTACTACGACTGACCATCTTCCCGTAAATTGAGGCATTTTCTGCCAGAGCCTGCAACCCTGATAGGCGGAACAGACGATAAAGAAGCGGTTTGCGAAAAAACTGATCTTTCAGGTCTGAGAGAACACGAGGCCGACGACAAGCCGGCGGAAGGGTAAGCCGGCGGACGGCTGGCTTCAGGAATCGGCCTTGTGCGCGGACAGCCTGCCCGGCAGCCGCGACCACATGTTTTGTTTGCGCCGAATGTACCAGTCTTCGGGGGAGTTCATATATCGCCGCAGTCCCAGGGCCGGTTTTTCTATCAGCCGCCACGAGCCGGCCGCGACGACGCAAGTTACCGGGACGGCGATCAGCAGGTTGACATACCAGTGCTGAAAGGCGGGGCCGAAGGAGGCCACGGTCTGCTGGATCACGAAGCCATATAAAAACAACCCATACGAATAATCGCCGCTCAGTGCGATTTTGCTGCGCGGCGGATCAAGCAGGCCCAGATAGACCGTAACATAGGCGATCGGCAGGAAGGTTATTCTCTGGGCATCCGGATCGAGCAGCAGCAGCATGCTGACAATCAGCGCCGTGAAGAACAGCACGGGCGTGTAAGGAATTTTATCGCGGAATTTGTAGAAAGTGAGTCCCGCCAGAAAATATTTGATCAGGTCATAGGAGCCGAACATCAGGCCGGCATGCCTGCCGCCGACAAAGAAAGTGGCATAGACCTGATGCAGCAGAAGCAGAGCCATGCCCGCCAGCAGCCATCTCCGGTTTTTAAATATGCCGAGCATGTAAAGCCCGGCGAGTGCCAGATAGCATCCCAGTTCGTACGGCACAGTCCACAACTGGCCGTTGATGACATGGGGCAGAGGATTGCCGGAAAAAACGCCCGGCAGGCGGTAATGCATGTTACCGACGAGATTGCCGAAATACGAAAAGAATTCCGGGCTCGAATAATAAGTTTCGAAAGAAACCGCGGTCAGCAGGGGGCCAAGAATAAGCGCCGACAAGACGACCTCGCAGGCGAGCGCCGGGACAATGCGCAGGGTGCGCATGCCTAAAAACCGCATCAGGGTGCTCGATCTTTCCAGGCTTCCGGCCACCAGAAAACCGCTCAGGCAAAAAAACATCGGCACGACCATGAGGATGACCGCCCGCCATGGCGATGTGACGAAAGACATCTGCATGGCGTCGCCATAGCTGGTCACGATGCTGTGATACCCGATAACGGCCAGCGCCAGAAAAAGGCGCATGTAGTCGAAGCCGCTCGGCCGGTTGCCGGCCGCGTCGAGACGATTTTGCAGGGTCTCGGCTGCTGTAAAATCCAGATACTTTCGAAAGCCGCTCATTTATATTTTTCCGTTATATATTCTATGCATGCCGGGATCGGCCGGCCGCGTCAACCCTGCGCGCCGTGCCGCGGCGCCGATATGGTTAATTAACCAGGTTTTTATCGATCGCCACCGCTGCGCCCGCGCGTCAATATGACGCGAAAGCGGAGGGCTGCGCCTAACGGAAATTTTATTTTCATTTGGCTAGTGTTTTTCTCAGGGTACCAAAAGAAAATTTCAACCAGGAGGTTCATCATGAAATTTAGAAACATCCTTACGGCTTCGGTAGCTGCAATGCTGTTCGGGGTTTACGCGCCGGCCGCCTCCGCGCATTACGATAAAACACCTCGTGCCTCGGTGAATACGAGCAGGGTGCCGATCACCTATTATCGGGACAGCGCCGTGATGGATGGGGCGCAGTCCGGCATTGTGCGCACCACGAATGGCTTTGCAATCACGGATGTCGAGCCGCCCTATCCCGAGAAGCGTAATAACGATGCCAATAAGGCCTATATCATCGGCAACGAAATGTTCGTGAGATCGCACAAGCAGAACGTTTCGTATCGGGGCGACGAACGCCGCCACAAACCTTGGACCCAGGACCGCCGCGAAGAAGATCGGAATTACCGGAATACTCCGTATGGAAACAGTCCCTATGATCGCGGTCAGCGTGACAAAGATGAAGGATATTATGGCCGCGATATGACGCCATACTAACAATCTGTTTCCTTGTCGTAAGAAGCCCGGCTTGAATTTTCAGCCGGGCTTTTTGCTGCTTCAGGAAGTTTCTTGCCAGCAGGAGAGCCTGCCTGTATAGAACAAATCATGAACATATTTCCGCCCGAAGCCGCGCCAGCCTGGCTTTTTCTCGATATCAATGCCTTCTTCGCATCCTGCGAGCAGCAAGATGTGCCGGCGCTGCGGGGAAAGCCGATTGTCGTGGTGCAGACGGCGGGCGAGACAGCATGCGTCATCGCCGCAAGTTACGAAGCGAAACGGCGGGGCGTAAGAACCGGCATGATGGTGCGGGACGCGCGGCGGCTTTGCCCGGATGTTATTCCGGTAAAATCGCGGCACCGGCTTTACACCAATTTTCACGAACGCATACTCAAGGCCGTAGATACATGCCTGCCCATCGAAAAAGTTTTATCGATCGATGAAATGGCCTGCCGCCTCATAGGACGCGAGCGGCAAGTGCCTGCGGCACGAGATCTGGATCTCAAGCTTAAGCGCGCGCTGCGCGAGCAGGTGGGAGAATGCATCCGGTGTTCCATCGGCATCGCGCCGAATATTTTTCTTGGCAAAGTGGGATCGGATATTCAAAAGCCGGACGGGCTGGTGGTCATCACGGCCCGTAATATGCCCGATGTTATGCTGCATATGGATTTGCAGGATATCTATGGCATCGGGCCGCGCATGAAGCAGCGACTTAACAATGGCGGCATCTACACCGTCGCGGATTTGTGGAATGCATCGCCCTATCGGTTGCGTCGCGTATGGGGCGGCGTGCATGGCGCGCTGTTTTACCAGATGCTGCACGGCGCCGATATTCAGCCGCCCTCCGCGCGCCACGCAAAAAGCATGGGGCATCAGCATGTGCTGGAACCCGAATTGCGCAACCGCGAGGACGCGCGCGCTTTCGCCCAGCATCTTCTGGCCAAGGCGGCCGAGCGTCTGCGCCGTAACGATTATTACTGCCGGCGCCTGGGGCTGCATCTGTCGTGGCAGCGCGAACTGGGAAAATGGTGGGGCGAAACCGGTTTTCATGAAACGCATGACACGAATTTTCTGCTGGCGCGGCTGGAGGACTTATGGGCCGGCGTGCCGCGCTTCAAGCCGCGGACCGTAAGCGTTCTGTTATTCGGGCTGGTGCCGGCCATCCATCATCAGCCGGATCTGTTCGGGCAGAGTGCAAGGCAAAACAAGCTTTCGCCGCTCGTCGACAGCATTAACAACCGTTATGGCCGCAACGCCATCGGCTTTGGGCTGCTGCACGCCAAGATACGGGCTTTCAAGGGCCACGCGGCTTTTCAAAGGGTGCCTGAGAGTTGGGAATTTTAAGAAAATCTAAGCCTGGAAATATTTAAGTGTTCATTGTTGTTTTATATCAATTGGTTACAGGTGCTTAAAATGGTGATGGCAAACAGGTGTTCTCTGAGGAAAACAAATATCTTGTTGCTGAAGCGGTTGTCATGATGGAAACTGGAGACAGGATTTTTATCTTTCATATATCGATGTCGGACATATTGCGAGGAATTATGAAATATTCAATGGAAGAATGCCGTGCCGAAATTACAAAAATGCAAGCGGCATGGACAGATGGCGAAAACCGTGCCGTCACCGACCCAATATATAACGCCGAGGGCGTTTCTGAAGCGGAAATGAGACAGGCATTCCAGCGTGCGCGTCAAACTTTGGGATCTGTAATTGAGGGGATTCAGGAAAAAGCCCGGCGGGTACTCGAACAACACGTCATTATAGGCAGTGGCTTGGTTACCTATGCCGATCCCATTGCAGCACATGCAAGGATTTCACAGGAAAAATGCCCGACTCCTTTTGTCGATGTTACAAGAATTCACTTCACCGGGCCAACGACAAAAGATCTTGTCAATGCCGTCCTTTTACATCTGAAAACCGGCGCAGATCTTGAGAATATTATCGAGCCTTATATGGAAGACGGGCGACCTAAGGCGCGTAATGATAATAGAACGCGGCGGGAATTTGCAGCATAAGCTGGGTTAGAAATGAAGGCAGAGCATTAAAATTTTCATAAAAAAACAATGCGGAATATTTTTATGACTTAATAAATGATTTTTCCGCGCCATACTCCGGGCGCATTTTCGATTTAGCTTTTCTCTGGTGACGATAACCGGGGGACAACAAGATGAAAAACGCAGATTATCCTTCACGTCCGCTTCGGGTTCTTAAAAAATGCGCGGTGCTTGGCGTCGCCGCGGTTTCGGCTGCGGCCTGCGTGTACGATCCTTATCCGCCGCCGGCGCCGGTCGCGACGCCGGTCACGCGCGGTTACTATTCCTATTACGACTATCCGCCCTATTACTACGGTTACGACGAACCGCGCGTCGGGTTTTCATACAGCTATTAATGACTATGGCCATCGTCATCACCGCAACTGGCGGCGGCACTAGGCGTCGGGCGTGAATTTCAGCGCCACGCCGTTCATGCAATAACGCTTGCCGGTCGGCTTGGGGCCGTCGTCGAAAACATGCCCCAGATGCCCGCCGCATCGGCGGCAGTGAATTTCCGTGCGTGGAACCATAAGCTTATAATCGGTATCGGTGCCTACGGCATTCGGAAGCGGTTCGTAAAAGCTTGGCCAGCCCGTGCCGCTGTCGAATTTTGCCTTGCTGGAAAACAGAGGCAGTTCACAGGCTGCGCATGAATAGGTTCCCTTGCGGTGTTCCTTGTCGAGCGGGCTGGAATGGGGCGCTTCGGTGCCATGTTCGCGCAGAACATGAAATTGCTGCGGCGAAAGAATTTTTTTCCACTCCTCCGGCGATTTTTCGATCTCGAATTTTTCTGCCGCAAAAGCAGGCCGCAGCAGAACGGCCAATCCCGCCAGGGCCGAGTAATTCAAGAGTTTTTGAAGAAAGCGTCTGCGATTCATCGGCGCTGCCGATCAGCCCTCATAGACGCGCACGCGATAGCGCGAATAGAAGGTATCCAGCGCAAGCGTGCGTTGCTCGGTCCGCGCGTCGCTGCCGCGAATGACATAAAGCTGGAAGCGCACATGCGGAATGCCCATTTTATCCTGCGCTACTTCGAGGACCTGAGCGGTTTCGGTGACCGGACCCGTGCCGGGCTTGCGGTAAAAACCGCCTTGCTCGACCTGCCCCGTCGTATTCAAGAGCCCATTCAGCACAGACACGCCTTTCCGGAGTTTTCTGGTTTTGAAGTGCTTTCGGAATGTAGCGTTTTAAGAATATGGACAGAAAAAATGCCTAGCAATCAGACTCGGCAACTATACGCCTTTGGAATAGCCAGGCAAGTCCCGCAGAACCGCAGGCAAGGTCTCGATCAGGTCTTCGGCAATGAGGCCGGGACCAAAGCGGTGGGCAGCATCCCCATGTATCCACACGCCGGCGGCGGCGGCGAGGAGAGGGGGCATGTGCTGCGTAACAAGACCGAGAATAATGCCCGCAAGAACATCCCCGGAGCCGGCGGTGGCGAGCCATGGCGGGGCGTTGCCGTTGATGATGGCAAAGCCCGATGGCTCGGCGATAACGGTGTCGGCGCCTTTTATCAGAACGATACAGTTCCCGGTTTCCGCGGCGAGCCGGGCGCGCGTGAGCTTATCCCGTTTCGGATCGAGCCGACCGAAGAGGCGCGCAAATTCGCCCTCATGCGGCGTGAGTATGCAGCTGGGGTGCAGGCGGGACAGGAGTTCGCCGGGCGCGCCGGCAAAATTGCTGAGCGCATCCGCGTCGATTACGCAGGGCTTTTTCGTTTCAAGGGCGGCGAGGACGAAAGCTTTTTGCCTGTCGCCGAGGCCGAGGCCGGGACCTATCAGAAGGGCATTACGCTTCGGATCGGCCAGTAATTCGCGCCAGCGTTCGGGTGTGTCCGCATGACATACGATGGCGCTTTCCAGCGTCGAATAAACCGGGATGGCGCTTTCCGGCGCGCCGAGCGTAACCAGCCCGGCGCCGATGCGCTGGGCCGCGCGCGCGGCCATGCGCGCGGCGCCGGTCATCACCGCGCCGCCGGCAATCAGGGCGTGGCCACGCGCATATTTATGGCTCTCCGGCGTCACGAAAGGAAATGCGCCGATCCACAGATCGCGTGCATTGCCCGCCGTTTTCGGCTGGATTTCATCCAGCGCGATTTCCGAAATGCCGATATCGGCAACCACCGTTTCGCCGCAAAGCGTTTTTCCCGGCAACAGCATATGGCCGATTTTCTTGCGGAAAAAGGTAACCGTAAGTGCCGCCTGCGGGGCCGCGCCGAGAACCGCGCCTGTATCGGCACTTACGCCGCTCGGCAGGTCGACGGCGATAACGGGGATTTTCGTCTGCGCCAGCTTTTCGACCGTCCGGAATGCCAAGCCTTCCAGCGGTCGTGCGAGGCCGGTGCCGAACAGGGCATCGACGATCAGGTCGGCATCGATGGATGCGGCTTCCAGCGGAATGGTTTGCCCTTGCCAGTTCTTTGCCGCCATTGCGGCGTCGCCGGATAGGCTGCCCGGCATGGCCAGTGCTGCCACGGCAACATCCCAATCCCTGCGGCGCAGGTCTTCGGCGATGATATACCCGTCGCCGCCGTTGTTGCCGGGGCCGCACAGCACTAGTACCCGGCAGGGTTTCCATTTTTCGCGGATTATCCCGGCGATCGATTCTCCCGCGCGCTGCATCAGGCTGATGCCTGGAACACCGGCAGAAAAAGTTTTTTGCTCCGCCCGCTGCATCTCGGCGCAGGTGAGCAGGGCGTGGCGGTTCCAGACTGCGGCGGGAAGAGGCATAGTCGATGTAGCCTCTGTTAATCAGGGTTGAGGAGAATCTGGCGGAAAAGGATTGTATTTAAAGAGATAGTTTTCTGTTCCTCTTGGCACGACGTCTAGGCCGTAACTTTTCAGCATGTTTATAAATCCTTCGGCTTCGCGGTCCGAAATTGATTTGGCTGTTTGGAAGAGTTGGGCCGGCGATTGTCCAAGCAACTCCCCGCAATTCACATACTTTCTATGTGACAGATGCGCGGCAACATTAGGATATGCGGAACCGACTGCTTCAATCTGTAACGCGCTTGCTCTTTTGCAACTTACTTGAAGCGCCAACACACCATCGGGCCATGACATTACCATTTCGAATCATCCATTTTTGTGAGTAAAAAAAGAGGTGGGGCGACCGACGGGGCTCGAACCCGCGACAACTCGGACCACAACCGAGTGCTCTACCAGCTGAGCTACGGTCGCCATAACCGCGAAATAAATAGCATGAAAAACGCCTGCATGCTTTTATAA
>JBFWTA010000094.1:0-8712 GCA_050248075.1 Bdellovibrionales bacterium
GGCTGATAAGCCACCCATGGGTAAATATTCTTGCGGGAAAGAAGGCCTATGCGCCCATGCAACAGGAAGCGGGGGAATGGAGCCTGGGAAATCCGGATGCGGCCTTGCCGCATGATGTCGAAGCCGCGCTGGAAGACCGAAAATTCTCGATCGTTATTACCGGGCAGGACTATGGCAGCAAGGCGATATGGGACAGATTTTTTAAGGTTTTGACCAGTCATTACCGGCATGCCGGGAACCTGCCGGATTTTATGGGGATAGAGCGCGTCGACGGCATCCCCATGACCCCGCGCGAAATATGGATCCCCAAGTAATCGGCGATAAAGATTCCTTAACTCCTTGGGGTTTCTATGGTCCGGCCCTTCCGAACTATCCTCCGGCTTGCGCGTTCCATGCGAGCCCGGCATAGTCAGGCTCCTGCAATGAGTTTGATTCGAAATGCGTAATCGGATTTTCTTGAAACGCGCATGTTGCGCCCTCCTTTTTGCTTTGCTTGCGGCGCCTTCAGGCGCTGTTCCGGCGCGTGCCGCCGATATGCCTTTGGCGGCGGGGTCGCCTCTGGCCGGCCTTACATTTGATGACCGTCCCCTGCTTTTGCCGGTTCAGCGTAACTTTCAAATGGCCCTGCTTACGGTAAGCGGCGAATTGGGCCGAAGCTGTGGCAAGATGGAAGCCTATGGCTGGCGGATGCAGCAATCGGAACAGGACCGCGTCGACCAGATTTTTAATAATACCGTCGACCGGCTGCGCGGACTTGGCTATGCCGTTGAAACGCAATTGCCGACATCCGTCTCACGCGACGTCACGATTTTCGCCGCGGACCGCCCGGACAAGCATTTCATTTTCATGTGGTCGGCAGGCGAAATCGGCCTGGTCATGACTCTGTGCGAAACCGGCGCCCCGCTGGCGGGCCGTGCCGGCACAAAGTCTTCTTCCGGCAAAACCGATGGCGCCGTGTCGCAGGCAGGCGATGTGCTGGCATCGGAACTGAAGGCCGTGCCCGCCGAAAAGCCCGTCAAGGATAAAGCCGGAAATTTCTCGCCGGTCGGCAAGTGGGTCGGGTCGTATTCCTGCGGCCAGGGCTATACCGGCGGCACGATGGAAATAACAGGCCTTTCGGGCAACAAGTTCAATGGCTCCTTTCGTTTTTATCCGACAAAAAAAAACCGCAAGGCCGCCAGCGGCAGTTATCAGATTTTCGGGCAGTATGACGCCAAATCCAAGCGCATCCTCATCAATCCCGGCAAATGGATCAAACGCCCCAAGGGCTACGACAACACGATTATCGTGGGCGATTTCGATCCGGCCAATCACAGCTTCAGCGGTTTTTTTCAGGGCATAAGCGGCTGCACCAGTTTCGAGGCGCGGCGCTCCGGCGTGTCGCATGAAGTGGCGGAATCGAAGGCCGGCGAAAAACCCGCGAAGAAAAAGAAGGCTACGAAAAAAGCAAAGAAAGCCAAGCCGAAAGAAGCCACGCCTGCGGCCGAAGCGGAAAGCCAGATGAAACCCGCAGTTTCCGAATCCCGCGCGGGCGGCGCGCCTTCGCCCGGCATTACGGTCGGCCATCCCGCCGAGCCTTCCAGCGCACCCGCGGCAACAACAACCGGGCAGGCTGCGGCACCGCCGCCCGCAGCAACGGCTTCGCCTGCGGCCGAAGCGCCAAAAGAAGCCGCGCAACCCGCGCCTCAACCGGCCGAGTCTTCCATGCCTAAAATGCCTCCGCCACCAACGACGGCTCCTTCGGCAGCGGCCACCGAGCCCCAGCCGCCTCCCGCGCCGACGAAATAGCCGCAGGCTTCCGGCTTTTCAGGCCGGCACAATTACATACAGTCGGTTCCGGCAGGAAACGAGCCGCGGCTACGCCGCCGCGGTCGATGAATTTTTGGCGTGCTCGCGGATGAAATCATGCACGACCGGAAGGATGTGTTCGCGCCATTTGCGGCCGTTGAAAATGCCGTAATGGCCGACGCCGATCTGCAGATGCGCTTTCTTCATGCTGTCGGGCAGGCCTTTGCACAGATCGAGCGCGGGGCGGGTCTGGCCGGGCGCCGAAATGTCGTCGAGCTCGCCTTCGACCACCAGGACGGCGGTATTCTCGATCAGCTCCGGCTTCACCAGCTCGCCGTGCCAGCTAAAGGTGCCCAGCGGCAGGTCGTGGTTTTTGAAAATACGTTCCACGGTCTGCAGGTAAAATTCGGCGGGCACGTCCATCACCGACAGGTATTCGTCATAGAAGCGGCGATGCGCGGCGGCGGAGTCCTCGTCGCCCTTGATGAGGTGGCGGAACATCTTCACATGTTCGTTCATGTGGCGCTCGGCATTCATCGACATGAAGCCATGCAGCTGAATGAAGCCGGGATATACCAGACGGTACGCGCCCGGATAGTAAAAGGGCAAGGCGTGAATGACGGTGTTACGAAACCATTCCATCGGCTTTTTCGCGCCGACTTCGGTGACGACGGTCTTGGCGAAGCGCGTGTCGATCGGTCCGCCCATGAGCGTCATCGAGCGCGGCTGGGCCGGGTCGTTACGCGCGGCAAGCAAGGCGACTGCCGCAAGCACGGCGGGCGCAGGCTGGCAGACGGCAAGAACATGCACATCCGGACCAAGATGGCGGATGAATTCCATGACGTATGTAATGTAGTCTTCGAGATCGAATTTCCCCATCGCCAGCGGCACCAGCTTGGCGTCGATCCAGTCGGTGATGTAAACATCGTGCTCCGGCAGCATCGCTTCCACCGTGCCGCGCAGCAGGGTGGAGTGATGGCCGGAAATCGGAGCGACGATCAGGACTTTGGGATCGTGCGCCTGCGTGGCGCGCTTGAAATGCAGCAGCCGGCAGAAAGGCTTGACGGCGATTATCTCTTCCTCGACCTTCACCGTATCGCGGTGGATTTTTGTGCTGTGCAGATCGAAAGACGGCTTGGCGAAGCGGCGCGTCGTGCGCTCGAACATCTCCGCCCCTGCCGCCATGACGCGCCCGAATTTCGTATAGGCCGCCGGCGAGAAGGGATGCTGGAAAATAGCCTGTGTCGCCTCGGCCGCCATGCGGAATGGCGTGAGGGCAGCCCGGTGCCAGTCGTGAATGTGATAAAGCATCATGGGGATTTAAATCCTTGATCCATAACCGTGGATAGCGGTATTGCTGCGGCGCAGCATAGTCGAGGCATGGGCTTATGGTAAAGGAAAAGCCGTAAATATAGGCTTAATCGCCTGTAAGGCCTTGCTTTTTTTGGTTTATTTTTTAGCGACGAAAAGATACCAGAACAACAGGGCCTTCCATAAACTGCTGGTTTTCGCCCGGCGCTCCGGCGGGCAGATATCCTTGTTGTCGCTGGTCGCACGTCTTGATGACATTGGCCCGGCCATGCGCAACCTGTGTTCCAGCCTGAGGAGACGATGCCTCTGTTCCACGGCTTCGATGCGGGCAATCAGGTGCATTTCTTCCACCTTGGCCACTGCCACTTCGTCCATGAAATGCACGAATTTCGCGAATAACCGCGGTTTGAGTGTGCCGGGATGCCCGAGCCCTGTTATCCGGTGCAAAAGCGCGCAGATGCGATAGCGCTTGCCGTCAAGCTTGTGGGCCAGCCAGGCAAGCCGGCCATGTTCGTTGGCAATGCTGAGCATTAAAAATATCCCGGAAAAACATGCATTGGTAAAGCATGCGGGTAAAGGCGCGATTAATATAGTATTGCGAAATCGTTAGTTATTTCAGCAACTTAATATAGTTTTTATGAATATTAATAATGCAATAAATATATTGATACTAATGTAAGTAATTCAAGAGAGTACATAGTTGATGTATATTTAATTATTCGAAGCATTTTATATATCGAGCGAGTTATTTTTAATGGCGATTTATAGCAAGACGCGCATTACAGCGCGCAACAGCCGCAAGTCCGTACTTTTTATAGCGACGGCTTTTATCGTGCTTCTTGCGGCGGTACCCGGCGGGGCTCAGCAGCTTGCGAGCCTCACATCGACACGGATGGCGGACGGCTCCAGCCTCCAGGACGGCCAGTGCGCCATTACGCTTGGAAAGACTTCGGCATGCCCGAACCCGATGATCCAGGCGAGGTTGAACGAATTTGATGCCGGCGCGAGCGATCCCGGTCCCGCCGCAGGCCCCATCGATGTGCATGGCTGGTGCCGCTATGTAAACAATGCGTCCGATCGCGATTCCGGCCAATCGTATTTCGTGCCCTTCGCCTCGGCGAAAGAATGGCTCGCCTTTATCGGGGAAGCCCCCATTCGAAATGCAGCATTACAGATCGAAGCCTGCGCGCGCCCCCTCACCGTGGCGGTTCCGCCAGACTCGCGCTGCCATTTACCCTCGGTTCCGAATGTGCCTGTCAGCGCGCCTTATGGGCGCATAGGCGACGAAGCCGTTCGTTCCGCGTCGTTCCAGTGTTCCGTGCCCGGCGAATGCAATAGCTGCGGCAGGTGCGGCGTGCAGCAGGCCTGGACCGAAACGGTGCAGGTAACCTTTCAGGCGTCGCAGCCTTCGCTTGACGGCAATATATCGGGGGATGGGGCCATCATCGACGAACCGGTGCCTAACTGGACGGTGACGTCTTTGATTTATGGCGGCACGCCGCCTGCGCCTTCGTCCCCGCCTCCCTGTAATCCGCCGCCGCCGGCCCCCGAATGCAAAAGCACCGATTTCGGTACGGCTTGCCCGACGTCAAATCCGCCGCCGCCGAACGGCGCCCATGGGTATCTGTACAAGCTGACGCCCATTCCAAATCCGAACGGCTATCTGGGCGTTGCGGGCAGCATGAGCCTGCTGACCGAGCAGACGCGCATCCCCGATATTATTTTCTCGGCCACGCAGGTGAATATTCCGATGCGGCCCTTCACGGAAGGGTTTCCGGGTTACGAATGGCTCACGGAATGGTTCGGCTTTTGCTATACCGGCAGCTGGCAGGCGCCCACGAGCGGCGATTATACTTTTGTCACGGCCGTCGACGATTCCGTCGCGATCTGGATCGATGGCGTGCTGGTGGGGGAAAGCAACGAAGGCAATTACAGCCCCAGCCTTGTTACGCAAAATCTGGATCGTCCCGAAGTCTATCGCCCCGAGCCCACGGCAATGCCCCGTGTTCATGTGCCGGCCGGCCAGCATAATGTGCGGATCATGTATTATCAGGGCTGGCCGGTAGTGCTTGGCGCGCAAATCTGGGCTTATGGGCCGGGACAGAATTTCGTTCCGGGTACCACGCCGCCGGCATCAAGCCTGATGCAGCTCGGCCCGCCCGGTGCGAATGCGATGCTTTGCCCGTAGGGCTTAGCGCTCGCCGTCCGGCCGTTTTTTTCCCGACGATGTTTTGCCGCCTTGCGATTGCCTGATGCCGACAAGCTCGCCCGAGGCTTTCGAGCGGCCGCGCAGGGTGGAACGCAAGGGAGCCGTGAACCGGGAAGCCGGCGTGATCGGCGTCGCCGGGCGACGGGATTCCCTGTCCTCGCTGGCCGGCGCTTCCACGGCCGTACTCGCGGCGCCGTCGATTTCAAGAGATATCGATTTAACGCCCATCCGCCATGCACTCAGCAGCAGATTTTCGTTTTCGGCAATCGTGCTGCCGGCGGGGAGGGGAATCTGCAATCCGGCATCGCCGGAGATGAAGCTTTGCACCGCCCCTGCCATGCGTATGCGGGCCTCGGCCGTGACGGTCGTGGCCGTCGCAAAGATGGCGGCATGCGCGGGCGTCAGGCCGGGAGCGCCGCGCATCGTGCCATAACCGTAACAGTACACATTGACCGCCTCGATATCCTCCCCGGAAAAACCGAGATGGCCGAGCAGCTCGAAACGCGGATCGTCGATCTGGCTTTGCACCAGGTTAAGCGCGGTGCGACAAAAATCCTCGCCGATAATCCATGGCGTGAAAGCGAAACGGATATCGGTAACATTGCCAAGGTAGTTTTCGATTTTTTCCAGCGCTTCGCCGGTAAAGCCCCGGTTGCGCAAGGCGGCGTGGTCGATGGCGGGCGCGTGTTCAAGTGTGCCGGCGCCGACAATGTGCCGCAGGATGGCTTTGCGGGCTTCGGTTCTATAGCCCAGTTTCTTCAACGCCTCGGCAACGGCCGGATGAATCTCGCGCCGGAAGGCTTCATCCGCCGATGCGCGGGTAACCGTAAGGGCGGGAAGCGGATCGATGCCCTGGCTGGAGCTTTCGGTGAAGAAGGCGAGGGTCGGAACCGGCGTGAAATCGGTCGGCTGCGTGAAGCGAAGCCCGTGCTGCTGGACCATTTCCAGGGCATCGTCCCATTTGCGCCGCGCGGCGGCCACCAGGGCCAGATCCGCACCGCGATCCAGCGCCAGCGGCACCGGCAATACGGACATTTTTTCATAGTCGTTGCGTTCACCATAGGCGGCGCGGCGATGGTTGCGCAGGGCACGCTGGATGCCTTCGCGGTTGGCGGCAAAATCCAGGCTCGGGCCGAGCAGGGCGGCGAGCTGGGCGGATGCCACATAGGCTTCGGCAGTCACGATCGCGGCGATCGCCGCAGCGGTCATGCGCCCGGCGTCGCTGTCGTAAGCCAGCGCCCGGCTCATGAGCAATGGCGCAAGATTATGCAGATTGATGGCGATGCATCCGCCTGCCCGGTCGTCCTGCAACTCGAGCAGCACGACAAGGAGTTTTACGGCATGAGAAAGGCGGTCGATATCGATGCCGCCATCCTCTCGGCGCAAGGCCATCAAATCGACCGCGGCGCGGGTCGAAACGTGGTTCTGGGTATTCCAGTCGTTTGCGATATCGGCAAAGGACAGCTCGAGAAAATTAGCCTTGTTGCCGCCTGACAGAATTTTCTGCCATTTTTGACGTGCCCCGACATCACCGCCGACGAGGGCGTCGATACTGGCGTTGCGGACAGGCAGCGAGGATTTCTTTTTCATGCCCGTGCCTGCCTGGGGCTTTTTGTCTATGCCATAGGCCCAGTTTAGGCCGGGCGCGGCAAGATATTCCGGTTCGAAGGCAATGAAGCGTTGCGCCAGGGCATACCGTATTTCATCGAAAAAAATCCGTGTCTGGCTTTCGTTGGCGAAAACATCCTTCTTCCAGCCGGTATAGGCGGCCGTGCCGGCGGTGCGATGGAAAATCTGCCTGACGCTGTTCTCGCTCGTGCGCAGGCGGTTTTCGGCGACGCGGCGCCAGAGCCAGGAAGGAACCGTGTTTTCCTCGACCGAACGCGTATAGGCCGGGATCGACTTGCAGCTGCCTTGCTCGGCTAATGTCGAGGCAGCATCGACGTTCCAGTTATCGGGACATTCCAGAGGGCAGGCCGGGTCGCTTTCGGTTTCGGATTCACGGAAGTGAATCAGGTCGAATGCATCGGCATCCTCGCGCGTAAAAAACCGTTCGAACTGGAGCGGAAAAGACCGATTTTTGAGCAGCTTAGCCATGGAGACCCGCAGAAGGAAGGAAAGTTATCCACAAGATGGTGTGGCGTAACCGTCTAATGCCACAAAATGTGGTGGCTTGAAAGAAAAACTTACTAACAGGGTGGGTTGGGCTACAACACAGATATCGGACTCGCTATCCACCGAAAGAAACAGAGGGCAGGGAGCTGCACCCGTCCTGCAGGACGATATTTTATTTAGCCGGATTCTGATCTAGGTTGCCGCACTTCAGGAGATTCTTCGCATGCGTGATAACTTTTCCCTTATACGCCGCGTGTCCCAGTTCGGGACGTGGATGCAGACATTGTTTTGCGGCGCGCAGGTCGGACGCGACGATTTCGGCAACAGGTATTATCGCGGCCGCGGCACGGCAAAAAATGGCATGCGCGAAAAACGCTGGGTCATCTATGCAGGCGAACCCGAAGCGAGTAAGGTTCCCCCCGAGTGGCATATCTGGCTCCACCACACGACTGCGGCGCCTCTGCCCGAGACCAGCCGCCAGCCGTGGCAGAAACCTCATCAGCAAAATCTTACCGGCACGCCAGACGCCTATCTGCCTCCAGGCCATACCCTGGAAGGCGGGAAGCGCGCCCGGGCGACAGGCGATTACGAGGCCTGGCGGCCGGAGTGAGCAGGAATCCCCTCCTGACATGGAGGGGCAGTTTACGGCAATCAAGAACAAGGAGATCCCATGGGACGCAGCTTTTTCGAAACGGTACTGGGCGCGGTGGTGCTGGGTATCGCGGCGCTTTTTCTCGGCTTCGCCTATTCGACGTCGAATGTGCAGCGTGTGCAGGGCTATACGGTTGCCGCCAACTTTCCCATGGTCGATGGCATCAAAAGCGGCAGCGATGTGAAGCTTAACGGCGTCAAGATCGGCTCGGTCGCCGAAATGAATCTTATTACCCAGCCGGGGCCGAATGAATTTCTTGTCGACGTGTCGATGACGATCAAGCCGGATGTAAAACTGCCGACGGACACGATGGCGATGATCGCCTCCGAAAGCTTGCTGGGCGGCAAGTACATGTCGCTGGAGCCCGGCGTGGAAGAGGACCTGATCAAGACCGACGGTTCGGGCCGCATTACGCGCACGCAGGCGCCGATGCGCCTCGATGACCTGATCGGGCAGCTTATTTACGGCTCCAAGCGCGATGCCGCCGCCAAGGATGCCTCAGGTGACGCGACGCCGCCGGCCGCCAAGAACGGCAATGGCGCCGGTGACGCGGCCGCGCATCCGTAATGCGTTCCGTCGTCAACATCGTTGCTTTTACAATTGCATTTTTTCCAGTCGCGGCCTTTGCCGTCGTACC
>JBFWTA010000095.1:0-8692 GCA_050248075.1 Bdellovibrionales bacterium
CGGTTTTGCAAATAAACACCACACTTAACACTGCATGGATTATTTAAGATGTTTTATCGCCGTTTCGCAATCATTCTGTTGGCTTCCGTCCTGGGCATGGCGAATTTCCCCTTGCTGGGAGCAAGTTCAAGCCGGGAGGCTGGTTTTGTCAACACAAACCCGCCTAAGGCCGTGCCGGCTTTTTCATTTGAGGATGAAAAAGGTCGATCGATCGATTTCAGGGATTTTCACGGACGCTACGTGCTGCTTAATCTGTGGGATACGACATGCGCGCCCTGCGTGACCGAAATGCCGAAGCTGGACCAGTTAAGCGATGCGCTTGGGGATAAGCGGTTTGCCGTGATTGCACTGAACGAAGACCATGCCGGGGCCGATATCGTGCGCCTTTTCTATAAGCGCCATGCCATTAAAAACTTGCCGGTTTATATCGATGGCTCCGGGCGCGCTCCCTTTGTCCTTCATGCGCGTGGCTTGCCGACCACGATCCTGCTCGATCCGCAGGGCATGGAGATTGCCCGGCTTGAGGGAGCTGCCGACTGGACCAGCCCTTCCATGATCGAGTTTCTGCAATCCAAGGCACGGCCGTAAGCAAAGCCGGGCTATGACGAAGGCGCCGGCTGGGGCACCGCATTGGGCGCGAATACGGCCCCCACATTCGCATCGCTGACCGCGAGGCTGGGACCAAGCAGCAGATCATTGCCGTTGCTATCCGCCGTCTGAACGCCGGTAACCAGGCCGGTGAGTCTTATGTCGCTGATCGCAACCGGCTTCTTGGCGCTGTCGGTCGCGGCAATCGACAGCGAATAGACCCCGTCGGCCAGCTGATTGCCGCTCCCGTCCTTCCCGTCCCAAACGAGACGGTTGAGGCCGAGCGTGGTCGGCCCGCTCAGCGTCGTGACGGTCTTGCCGCTCGCATCCTTGATGGTAAGCGTGACACTCTTGGCTTCTCCCGGCAGCGTGTAGGCGAGGCTCGCCTGCCCGCCCTGGATCAAAAGCTGGTTATTTGCGGGCACCTCGACATATTGGCCGACGAAACCGAGCAGCGATTTGACGCCGCTTCCGCCGGTCGCGCTTACCAGCTGCTGAAGGAGCTTGTTGGTATTTATTTGCTGCTCCACTCCGGAGAACTGCACCAGCTGCTGGGTAAACTGGTTCGTGTCCATAGGAGCCGTAGGATCCTGGTTCTGCAGCTGGGTCGTGAGGATTTTCAAGAAAGTGTTGAAATTGCCGGCGAGACCGGCGGTGGAAGACGCATTCAAACCGCTTTGGACATTATCCGCCATTTTCTGTTTGGCTACCGCCGTCGCCGCCTGGTTCTGCGCAATATAATCTTCGAGAAGACTGTTGTATTGACCTGTCGCGGCTGGAGATACGGCCATGATTTTACTCCCTAGACGCGCATATTGACACCGCCTGGCGTCAGATAATAAGTGTCCGCCAGATCGCCGGGGCCGCCGGCATCCGCCAGGGAACCCGCGGATGAGGCCGATGGATCGGAAGAGCCGGATCCGTTATTCGCGGTCTGATTGAACCCGCCGGGCTGACCATCTCCCCGCAAATTGAATTGAAGGCTGCCGGGATCGGCGTGCAAGCCGGCTTCCTGCAATGCACGCTCCAGCCCACGCGCGTCCTTGAGAAGCAGGCCAAGCGTCGTTGGGTTATCGGCAGTGACGGTTCCCTGTACTTTTCCGTCATTACCGATATGCAATTTGACATCGACACGGCCCAGTTCGGCCGGCCGCAATTGAATGGTCATCTCGCCGGAGCCGTCCTTGCGGATACCGCGGCTTAACTGCAGCACGACCTGTTCGACAGGCGCCGGCAGACCGGTGGCCCCTCCCTTGGCTGCACGCAGCGCCGAGAGCTGGCTGGCAAAATCATAGGGACCGGACGCAGCCGTTTGACCCGCCGACAACGGCGCCGATGCCGTGCCGGCTGCCGTCATGCGTCCGGCGGCATCCCGCGTATCAGTGCCGTTCCGGCCCTCAAGATTTACGTCCAGCGCCATCCCTCCGTTCGTGCCCGCTGCCATGGCATTGGCACCGGGAACAAACAGATTCGTATCGTTATTTTTCGTGTTGTCGTTAACGGAATTAAACAAACTTAAAAAGGCTTCAGCCGTCTTTTTCTCAACAGTTGTTTTCGCGGCTGGGCCTTCGACGGAAAAGGCAGCGGTCTCTTGCAGGGATGGAGCCGGGCTTTCCGGCTTCGCGTTTTCCGCATCGACCGGCCATCCGGCTTCCGCCTCCTGCACATCACCGGCCACGGTGTCGGCCGATTCAGGGCGACCGGCAAGTTCGCCCAGGAAAGCTCTCAAACTGGTATTTTTTTGCAGGTCGTTTTCAAAAAGTCGGGTCTGCAGCGCTTCGATATCCTGTTCCGGGATTTCGCCGTCAGCCCCTGATGCCGCCCGCAGGGACAGAGAAGGCGTATCCGAAAGACGAGCTGTCGCATACTGCCCGAGCTGCTGAAGCAGCAGCACCAGTTCCGGAACCGTGATTTCGTCCTTCGCAACATCCGGGGAGGCCTCTTTTCCTCCCTCGCTGTCGTCATCCACGGCCATCAGGGCCTCTGCCTTAAACATCGTGTCGGCGGCCCGGACATCGCGTGCGTCAAGGGACCTGTCGGTTATCTTGGCTACGGCCTCTTCCCTGCCGTCAGCCTGAGTATCTGCCGACGCCGTGCTTTCCGGCCCGTCTTTCGACGAAGAGTTTTCGCCTGTATCCTGCGCCCGCGTCTGACCGGTACCGTCCGCGGATTTAAGGGACCCGCTTGCTGCAGGAACCGATGCCGCGTCTTTCGCATCACGGGACGCGTTCTTGATGTCCTGATCGTCTTGACGCGGGGATTTTAAGGCTTGCGATGGCGTGCGGATATTACTGGCATCCCTGGCTGATGGCCCTGTGCCGGACGACATGCCGGGCTGACTGCCGCCGCCCCCATTTGTTTTTTTTGCCGGCTGCGCATCGAATGCGTTTGCATTATTTGACGCCGAGTCCGGATGCGGGGAAGAGGATTTTGCCTGTGAAATAAAATTGGCAAAAAGACTCTCTACCGACTGGCCGTTTTTTAAGGCAGCCCCCAGCGAGGAAAGGAGGGTGTTCAACGTCGAAAGCGACGGCTGGGGCGGGGTATCGGAAAGATTATTGGCAGGATTCATTTTTGCTCCTTAAACGCTTTGCCGGACGGCAACCGGTTTGCAGGTCGGGCTATAGGTTCCAAGCTGAAGATGAGCCGTTTTGGGATTTTTATAGCCGGGATTGAAGAGCGCCTCGCGCTTGACATGGGCGACGATATTCTGGATGAGCCGCTGCACGGTCGTGACGGCCGTGCGCAGAGAACGCGCATTACGATCGGCCGTGTCCGCCAGTTTTTGTGCCGCGCTCTTAAGCTTCCGCCGCACATCTTCCGGCAACGCCTTCAGCATGTCGGGCTGCGCAAAGACGCTTTTCAGGCTTGCGCGATATTCGAGCGTAAGCTTCTGCTTGCGCCTCAGAAGTTCCTTGTGATCGGCGAATTTACGACTCATGACGAGTTCGGGTTCCGCCGACATCACCTCGACGAGCTCATTCATGAGGGCGATGAGCGCAACAATGGCCGGCGGCATCGCGCCATGTTTATTAGAAGATCGGTTGGGCATTCACAGACTCCCTTGGGTTTGCAGATGGCTGTGATCCAGCCGCAGGTTCCTGCATTTCCTGCGCCCGTATAAGGTGGGCGCGAACGGCGCCGGCAATGCCGAAGCTGGTCCTCTGGGCGATGGCCTTGCCGTATTCCTGAACCAACAGACCGCGCATGACTTCCTCGCCGTGGCCGCCGCCGAAAATAGGATCGACGCCGACCGTCTGGAACATCGGCTGCAACATCTGGGCAAGAAACATGCCTTCGAATTCGCGGCTGGTTTGATCGACATCGCCCCGGCCGCTTTTGTGCGCCAGCCGGCCCATGTCGGACGGCCCTGTGGCCTGCTGTATGGCGAGGTCGCCGATGCCCTGAAGAAGAACGTTGCCCATCACATGATCTCCAGGCTTGCCTGCAGGGCGCCGGCCGCCTTGACCGACTGCAGGATCATGATCATATCGCGCGGACCGATGCCGAGCGCATTGAGGCTTTGCACGAGTTCCTGCAGGCTCACGCCGGTTTTGAGCAGCGCCAGCTTGGCGTCCTTGTTTTCATCGACATGAACGTCGCTGCGCGGCACGACGACGGTGGTGCCGCCCTCGGAAAGCGGCGCCGGTTGCGAAACCTGAGGGGTTTCGGAAATCTTGATGGTCAGATTGCCCTGCGCAATCGCCACCTTGCTGATGCGAACGTTTTCGCCCATGACGATGACGCCGGATTGCTCGTCGATCACTACGCGCGCGATGTCGTCGGGTTCGATCGGCAACTGCTCGATCTGCGTGATGAGGCCGACGATGTCGTTTCGCCGTTCCTCCGGGATCCGGATACGCACCGTGGATGGGTCCACCGCGGTCGCCAAAGGCGTTTTCATTTGCCGGTTGACGGCATCCGTTATGCGCTGGGCCGTGGTAAAGTCCGGGTTGCGCAGCGAAAGCCGCATGCTGCTGAGATCGGAGAGATGAAAATTGACCTCGCGCTCGACAATCGCACCGTTGGCGATGCGGCCCGAGGTTGGAACGCCTTTCGTGACAGATGTACCGCTGCCGCCCGAGGCGCTGAAACCGCTTGCGACCGATCCCTGTCCCACGGCATAGATTTCACCGTCGGCGCCCTGCAAGGGCGTCACGAGCAGGATGCCGCCCTGCAGGCTTTTCGCATCGCCCATCGCCGATACTTCAATGTCGATGCGGCTGCCCTGGGCGGAAAAGGCGGGCAATGTCGCCGTTACCATAACGGCCGCGATATCCTTGGTCTTGATGACGTCGAAATCGCTGTTTTCATTAATGCCGAGGCGCGCCAGCATGCCGATGAGGCTGCGCTCGGTGAACGGCGAGTTGGTAAGCGTATCGCCCGTGCCGTTCAGGCCGACCACAAGCCCATAGCCCACGAGGACGTTATCGCGGACACCCTCGAAGCTGACCATGTCCTTGATGCGGGAAGCTGCCACGGCCTGGCAGGAATAGGCGAAGATCAGGAGCGTCAGGCCGAGGACCGCACCAAGACGAGAGAGCCGGCGGACGCGGCCCAGCCTGACCGCCGGCGGACGGGGGGGAGAGGAGAGAACAACTCTGGACTTCAAGGCAGGCATGACAATCCCCTGATCTTCACACCGGGCTTATGCGAAGCGCATGCCAAAACCCGGCGCGCGCGGCGCTTTGACGCAAATGATTGAGACAAAACATTTTTTTCAGATAATTTTCGGTTTCGTTTACGATTAGAATGTTAGATGATAAGGCAGAAATTGCCGCCCGCAGCCGAACGACCGGCATATCTGCAAGCGAGGTAAGTGAGTGATCAATAAAATCGACGGCCCCGGGCCGATTCGCACCCCCCAGCAAATAAAACGCGCCGCCAAAGCCGCCGGCACGGGCGGCCCCAGTTTTGCCAGGCAGCTGGACGAAAGCTCGGAATCCGGCGCCACCCAGTCGATGAGCGCCACGGCGCATGTCTCGGGCGTTCTGGGCGTACAGGAGATCGACGATGCGCTGGCCCAGGCTTCGCGCGGCAAAAAGCGCGCTTTCGATATCCTCGACCGTCTCGAAGACCTGCGCATCGAAATTCTTACCGGGACGATCTCGCGGGACAAGCTGTTGCAGCTGACCCAGGTGGTAAGCTCGCGCCGGGCGCAGATCAGCGATCCGCGTCTTGCCGAAGTGCTGGATGAAATCGACCTGCGCGCCCAGGTCGAACTGGCGAAATACGAGGTTCGCGGCAAGCCGGCCTAGCTGCCCGCCCCCTTGCCCAGCGCCTCTTCCTCCAGGATCATTTTACGCGACAATTTGCCGATCAGCGTCTTGGGCAGCGCGTCCCGGAATTCGATTTTCTTGGGCATCTCGATAGGCGACAGCTTGTCCTTGAGAAAATCGGTGAGTTCCGTTTTCGTAAGCTCCGCACCCGCCCGCAGCTTGATCCAGGCCTTGACGGTCTGTCCCCGGTAATCATCCGCGACACCGGCGACGATGCATTCCTCGACGGCGGGATGCAGGTAAATCGCTTCCTCGACATTGCGCGGATAGATCTTGAACCCGCCGGCGGCGATCATGTCCTTGAGGCGGTCGACAATGAAGGTATAGCCGTCTTCATCCATATAGCCGATATCGCCGGTATGCAGGCGGAGCGAGCCGTCGGGCATGGGCTTGAGCACCCCGGCGGTTTCCTCGGGATGCTGCCAGTAGCCGGGCATGACTTGCGGCCCGCGTATGCAGACTTCGCCGCGGCCGCCAGCCGGCAGCAGCGTCTTGTTGTCATCGAGACTGACGATTTCGATGACGGTGCCAGGCACCGGCAGGCCGATGGAGCCGGCCTTGTTTTCGCCGTCCACGGGGTTGCAGGCGACGACCGGCGAGGTTTCGGAGAGGCCGTAGCCTTCCACCAGCACGCAGCCGGTGAGGCGCTCGAAATCGCGCTTGACCTCGACCGGCAAAGGCGCGCCGCCCGAGATGCAATAGCGGATGGAGGAAAGATCGTAGCGCGCCAGATTTTTGTAGTGATTGATCGCCGTATAAATTGTCGGCACGGCGGGAAACAGGGTCGGGCGCTTTTTATGAATGGTCTTGATGACCTGCACGAGATCGAAGCGCGGCAGCATGATGATCCGCCCGCCCATGGCGAGCGTTATGTTCATCACCGCCGTCATGGCGAAGACATGGAAGAACGGCAGCACGCCAAGCATTATTTCGGAACCGGATTTAATGTCCGGGAAAATCAGCCGCGACTGGATGACATTGGCGAAAAGATTGGCATGCGTGAGCATCGCCCCTTTCGGCACGCCCGTGGTGCCGCCGGTGTACTGCAGAACTGCGATATCGGTTTTGGGTTCGACCGGAACCTTTTCGAATGCGCCGTCATTGCCGATGAGGCGCGCGAAAGGCACGTGACATTCATCTTCCGGTATCGCGGCAATGTCGCGGAATTTGACTAGCCGGTAAAGCACCGAGGTCACGGGCGGCAGGATATCGGCCATGCGCCCGACGATGATGCGCCGGAGGCAGGTCGACCCCAGCATGCCGGCGAGCTTGTTGTGCAGAAGCGGCAGATCGAGCGTCGCCATGATCGCGGCGCCGGAATTTTCGATCTGGTTTTTAATCTCGCGTTCGGCATAAAGCGGGTTGAAATTGACGACGATGCCGCCCGCCTTGAGCACCGCGAAATAGAGGATAAGATAGTAAGGCGTATTTGGCAGAAAAAGCCCTACCCGGTCGCCCTTTTTGACGCCGAGGTCCTGCAGCCCCCGCGCGGCGCGGGCAACCAGCGCATCGATTTCGCGATAGGTATAAAGCCGGCCCAGAAAATCGACGACGACATGATCGGGATATTGCCGCACGGCATCGTCGAGCAATTCGTAAAGCGGCCGCGCGGGAAGCGGGGCCGACCAGTCGACCGATGCCGGATATTTTTTAGCCCAGGGTAAATCGGAGGGAATCATGACTGTCCATTAAACCGGCTGCGGCGAGACTGGCTTTTTGTAAGGCATAATCCGTCATTTCGCGCCGCCGGATTTTTTGAGAACGCCTTCGATGGCCTTGCGCAGCTTGTCGTTTTCCCGCTCGAGCCGGTCGAGGCGCAGGCGGTCGTCCTCGATCTTTTTAAGAAGCGCCTTGTTCTCGTCGCCCAGTTTTTGCGTCTCCGCCTTAAGGCTATCGACCGATTTATCGAGCGCGGCAAAGCGCGTGCGGAAGCCGTCGAGCGCGGCGACAATCTCGTTGTACAGTTTTTTCAGTTGCTGGATGGCGGCAACGATCGGCGCCGTGAAGGCCGTGTATTCGAGCGACAGCCGGTCGTCCGGATTCCGGCTCACCATGCTCGGGTAAACGCCCTGCACTTCCTGGGCGATGAAGCCCATATCGGCGCGCTTGCTGGTGTTCCAGGTAAAGGCGACCGGGCGCAGGCGGGAAAGTTTTTCAAGCGCATCGCCCGGCTCCAGCGTGACGACATCCGATTTCGACCGCGCGTCCGAAGTCAGCGTGAGCGTCGTCGCCGTGATATTGCCGCTGGCATAAAGCGCATAGCCGCTGGTGCTGCTGTTGAGGGCGTAGATCGCGTAATTGGCGCCGCTGGTCGCCGTATTGCTGAAATACCCCGCATAGCCGGTATTGGCCGTGCCGGTGACGCTGCTGTAGACGCCGTAGCCGGACGATTTCGTGGCGTTCGAGACCGAAAGCGTGGAGCCCGACATATTGGTGGAGGTGTTCGCAAGCGCCAGCACCGTGCCGCTGGTGACCGAGGACGAGGTCAGCGTCAGCGCCGTCTGCGTCGACAGCGTGCCCCAGGCCCAGGTCTGGGCGTTGTTGGTGTTGTTGATGCTGTTCGTCGTTGTGGCGGATGTGATTGAAGACAGCGCCGAGCTGCCGCCCCCGCCGCAGCCCGTGCAGGTGCCGGTGATCACAAGGTTGCCAGCAACCGTCGTCGTGCCGCTGAGATAGGTATTGCCGCTGACGCCGAGCGCGTAACCGGTGGCCGTGATCGTGTTGCTGAAGTAACCCGCATAACCGGTATTGGACGTGCCGGTCACGCTGCCATAAACGCCGTAACCTGTGCCTTTCGAGGCCGTCGTGCCGTAGATGCCCCAGTT
>JBFWTA010000096.1:0-8529 GCA_050248075.1 Bdellovibrionales bacterium
CCGCATCATCTTTTTCAGATCGTCTTCCGGCATGAGAAAATCGCTGCACAAAATTACATGCGCATGCCGGGCAAACGAGACGGGGGGCGGCGCGCTTTCGCCTTCTTTCACAAGATCGAGGCTGGCGGCAATGCGCTCGAAATCCGGCTTGTTGCGCGCCACGACGGGTTCGGCGCCAAGCCAGACGACTCGTTCGCCGCCGCGCAATAGCAGGCTGGCCAGCGCCAGCATGAGCACATGCGCATAGTCTGTTTTTTGCGGAAGTCCTGCCCGGGACGTGAAATGCATGGAGCCGGAATTATCGGCCCAGAGATAAACGCTTTGGGCCGCCTCCCATTCGCGCTCGCGCACAAAATACCTGTCCGTGCGCGCCGACTGCCGCCAGTCGATACGCGCCGCCGCGTCGCCCGGCGCATAGCGACGGAATTGCCAGAAACTCTCGCCGCTGCCGGCGCGGCGACGGCCATGAAGGCCCTGATGAACGGTCGCCGCCACACGTTCGGCCTGGACGAGCAAAGGCGGCAGAAGCGCCGCGAGATTTCGGGCCTTAGGCTGGAGAGCGGGTTTCATCGGGCTTAGAGGTTCGCAACCGATTGCGTCATTGCCTTCAGGACGTCGTCCATGCGCACATTTTCGGCACGGGCGGAAAAACCGAGCGCCATGCGGTGCTGCATCACGGGCTTGCAAAGCGCCAGCACATCGTCCATCGAAGGCGCGAGGCGGCCATCCAGCAGGGCGCGCGCGCGCGCGGCAAGGCTGAGCGCCTGGCTGGCGCGCGGCCCCGGCCCCCAGACGACATATTTTTTGACAAGCTCAACCTCGCTGGTTTCCGGCCGGCCCTGGCGCACCAGCGCCAGAATGCCGTCAACCACCTTTTCGCCGATCGGCATCTGGCGCACCAGCGCCTGCAGCCGCTCGAGCTCGCCCGCCGCCAGCACCGCCCTGACGGCCGGCTCGTTACTGACGGTCGTCGCCAGCAGCATGCGGCGCTCGGCCTCGTGGTCGGGATAGCCGATATCGATTTGCAGAAAAAAGCGGTCCAGCTGGGCTTCCGGCAGCGGGTAAGTCCCTTCCTGCTCGAGCGGATTTTGTGTTGCCATGACATGGAAGGGAGCCGGCAAGGGATAGTTATGGCCGGCAACCGTGACCTGGCGTTCCTGCATGGCCTGCAAAAAGGCGGACTGGGTGCGCGGACTTGCGCGGTTGATTTCGTCCGCCATGACCAGCTGACTGAAAACAGGCCCCGGAATGAAGCGAAAGGAGCGGCGGCCACTTTCGTTTTCTTCCAGAACCTCGGCTCCCAGAATGTCCGACGGCATGAGATCGGGCGTGCATTGAATGCGGCGCGTATTGAGGCCGAGGGCCGTGCCCAGGGTATCGACGAGCCGTGTCTTGGCAAGGCCGGGCACGCCGATCAGCAGCATATGCCCGCCGGACAGGATGGCGGCGAGACTCTGGCCGATCACTTCATCCTGGCCAAAGATAACTCCGCCCACCATCTGACGGATGGCGGCCAGCTTGCGGCCGGCTTCGCTGACGATCCCCATAAGATCGGCAGGGGCATGGGAACTGGCGGGGCGCGGAGAAAGGGGAGATGTCACTGACGACCTCATAAAACGTGACTTCCGATCTAGCATACCGGCTGCAGCTTTGCCATGGAAGACGCCGAAAACCGGTATTGATTCGAAGCCGGCGCCTCTATAGCGTATTCACAGTAAACGAAAATAGCGGCCATGCGCGGGCTGCGCCCCTATGCCGCGAACATGGCTCCTGCAGTTTTCCGGGTCGGCATGAAAACCGTCATCACCTTTGGCACCTATGACCTGTTTCATGTCGGGCATTTGCGGCTGTTGCAGCGCGCGCGGCAATTCGGGAACAGGCTGGTCGTGGGCATTTCCACGGATGCGCTTAATTTTTCCAAGAAAAACTATCGTCCCATATTTCCGCAGAATGACCGGCGCGAGATTGTGGCGGCCATCATCGGTGTCGACGAGACATTTTTCGAAGAAAGCCTTGAGCTGAAAGGACAATACATCGAGGCGTATAAAGCGGATATTCTGGTCATGGGCGATGACTGGAGGGGGCGTTTCGATGAATTTAAATCGCTCTGCGAAGTCATTTATCTTCCCCGCACGGAGGGTATTTCAACAACCCTGATCAAGGAAGATACGGTCAAACGAGCCCTGCAATGACAACACGGCCCGCCTCGACGCCGGAAACGTATTATGGGCGTGCGCCGAATATGGCCGTGCCGACCCGCACTTCCGTCGCGCCGTGGCGTATTGCGGTCTCGAAGTCATGGCTCATGCCCATGCTGACATGCGTCAGGCCATGCCTTTCGGCAACTTCCTTCATGCGCATAAAATGCGGCGCCGCGTCGCCCTTCGCGGGCGGGATGCACATAACGCCGTCGATGTTCAAGCCGAGCGACCGGCAATAGGCAAGGAAGCCTTCGAATTCGCGGGGGGCAATTCCCGCCTTTTGCGGCTCTTCGCCGCTGTTGATTTCAATGAAACAAAGCGGATTTCGCCCGGTTTTTTTTATGGCCGCGGCCAGCGCATCGGCCAGGCGCGGCCGGTCGAGGGTCTGGATCACGTCAAAGACCCTCACGGCCTCGACCGCCTTGTTCGTTTGCAGGGGGCCGATCAGATGGAGTTCAAGACCGGGAGAGACGGCGCGTAGTTCGCTAAACTTAGATTTCGCTTCCTGCACGCGGTTTTCGCCAAATATATTTTGGCCGGCAGCCAGAGCCGCCTGAATATCGGCTGCAGGCTTACCCTTGCTGACGGCGATAAGCCTGACGCTTCCCGGCTCACGGCCGGAAGCCTGCGCCGCCGCTATTATCCTCTGTCTGACGGTTTCGAGGTTGCTGGCAATTCCTGTTGTCATGCCTGAAGCGATAGCAGTAGCGCCGGCGATGATAAAGCTTATCCAGAGAATGCACGTCCGAACAAATAAAAAGGGCGGTGATTACTCACCGCCCTTTCGATTACTTATTTCAGATGACGATTAGAAGGTCATCTTCTGCGAGAGCAGGAGGACATAACCATCGTTATGATCTCTCTTGTCACGCTGGTCCTGGTTGAACCAGACACCGTCGACGTTCGAGGTGAGGCCCGGGAACCAGGTGTAAGCGGCGCCAGCACCATAGGCGTTGAGGCTGCTTACGTAGTTGGTCTGGGTGGTCGTGGTGGCAAAGGAGTTGGCTGACGTCGAGAGGTTATTATAACCTTCGCCATTGAGCCAGCTGACGCCAACCGCAACCTTGTCGAACTCATACTTGCCGCCCAAGGTAAAGTTGGTCTGCGACTTGTTCTGGCCGTGAGCCGTGTTGTAGCGACCCAGGTCGTTATACGACGCACCAACCGTGAAGCCGGCGAAGCCAACTTGCGTGCCGATGCCCCAGGCCGTGAAGTCCTGAGCTGTTCCGGCAGGCGTCGCCACCGCACCGCTGCCCGCACCGCCGAGGGTTGTCGAAGCAAGCGCGATGCTGCTGGACGAACCCGTGATGATCTGGGCACTGGCCGCGAGATTGACCGGATGGAAGTTACCCGTATAGGCAACCGCACCCTTTACGATATCCTGATACGGCGAAATCGTACGGGTCGTGGAGGGTGTCGTTCCGATGCTGACGTTATCCGACTTGATGATGTTCGAGCCGTAATCATACATATTCGGAGCATAGCTTACGCCCAGCTGCACCTTATGATCGTCATTGCCGACCTTCGGGGTGTAGTAGGTGATGTTGGTGCTGTGCTCGGTGTTGTCGATGCCCGAGGCATACATGCGGGCAAGCGTACGGGCGCTCACGAAGTCCATGTAGCGGCCGTCGATCTGGCCTTCGCCGACCGTGGGGGCGTAGACGAACAGGTCGGACGCGCCATGGCTGTCGCCGAGCATCGTCTTGCCGAAGGCGCCGGAGAGCCAGACATAGGCCGAGTTCAGAGTGACGCTGTTTGCGCCGCCCTGCCAGATGTTACCAGCTTCCGGACCGTTCCAGAGGCTGATATTGGCGCCGTACTGCATGCCGTTCGAGGCCTTGCCGAGCGCGTCGAAATTGAGCTTGAACTCGCTTTCGAAATCGCGGCTGGTGCGCTTCACGTCGTTCGGGTTCGCGGCCGAAACCGTACCCTGGGCTTCGTGATAAAATCCAGCAACGAAGTCGACATAACCGCCGACATTCAGCGTGATCGGCGAAGATTGAGCTGGCGCTGCATGGGCCGCACCGGCGAGAGCAACGCTGCCGAAAAGAGCTGTCGTCGCCAGAAGTAGTTTACGCATGTTATCCCCCTCGTGGATGGATTGATTTAAGTTAGACTCGTAGAAACTGACTTAAGGGGGGCAGTAGGGCCCCGTCGGATCGGCAATTTCGTACAGAAGGGCTGCACAGACAAGGGGGAAATGGGCTGATTTTTGATTCACGGCCTGTGTGTGGCATCCCCGCCACAAGACCATTAACGGCCATCCAGCCTTGCAAAATCTGGCTCTTTCCGGCATGTAGAAGGTTATGCCGAAGGTGATTCTTAATCATCGGGCAGCCCATTGGCAAAGGATTAACGGGATGAATAACCGCCGATTCCCTAAAACTTGGTTATCCTATTTCTGTCTGGCCCTTCTTGCGCTCGGTCTTGGCGCCTGCCAGAGCCTCGGCCTGGAAAGCGATCCGAGCTATACGGACCAGGAAAAGGAAGAGCTTTATAAGAACGGCAGCCTTCTTAGCGACAAGGGCGGCGTCGACATCCTTAATTTAGGCGGCGAGGACAAGAACGCCGGCGGCGCCGGGCTGGGGGTCAACGGCTATCTCTGGCGCGCCAGCCTCGACACCATATCCTTTATGCCCATATCTTCAGCCGATCCTTTCGGTGGCGTAATAATAACCGACTGGTATTCGCCACCGGACAATGCGAACGAACGCATGCGGCTCAACGTGTTTATCCGCGACCGTTATTTAAGGGCCGATGGCGTAAAAGTATCCGCTTTCCGGCAGGTGCGCGCCAGCGGCGGCTGGACACAGGCCCCTGTCACGGCGGCTACGGAAAGTTCGCTTGAAAACGCCATTCTTACCAAGGCGCGCCAGCTGCGGCTTGCGCAGAAGGACGTCAAATAATTCATGTCCGCGCGTTATAATGCTCGCGAAGCCGAGGCCAAATGGCAGAAAATCTGGACCGAACGGCGAAGTTTCGAAGCGACTGAGGATCCGAGCCGCCCCAAATATTATGTCATGTCCATGTTCCCCTATCCTTCGGGGCGCATTCATATGGGGCATGTCCGCAATTACACGCTTTCGGATGTTGTGGCCCGCGCCAAGCGCGCGCAGGGTTTCAACGTTCTTCATCCGATGGGGTGGGATGCTTTCGGCCTGCCGGCGGAAAACGCCGCGCGCGACCGCAAGATTCATCCGGCGCAGTGGACATGGGATAATATTAAAAACATGCGCGCCGAGCTGCAACGCATGGGCCTTGCCATCGACTGGAGCCGGGAATTCGCAACCTGCGATCCGTCCTATTACAAGCATCAACAAAAACTTTTTCTCGATTTCCTCAAGGCCGGCCTGGCCTACCGCAAGGAATCATGGGTCAACTGGGATCCGGTCGATCATACGGTTCTCGCCAACGAGCAGGTAATCGACGGCAAGGGCTGGCGTTCGGGCGCGCCGGTCGAAAAGCGGAAATTATCGCAATGGTTCTTCAAAATTACCGCTTACGCAGACGAGCTGCTTGCCGCGCTTTCTTCGCTGGAGCGCTGGCCGGAGAAAGTACGTCTGATGCAGGAAAACTGGATCGGCAAATCCTATGGCGCCAAAATGCATTTTGCCCTGGCGTCAAAACCGGGCCAGCCGACATCGGTCGAAATTTTTACGACGCGTCCCGACACTCTTTTCGGCGCCTCCTTCGTTGCGCTGTCGCCGAACCATCCGCTGGCAACCGATCTGGCCAAAACAGATCCGAAGCTGGCGGCGTTTATCGCCGCCTGCAATCGCAGCGGCACATCCGAGGCCGTGGTCGAGGCCGCCGAAAAACTGGGCTGCGACACCGGGCTCAAGGCCCTGCATCCGTTCAAAGCCGGATGGGAATTGCCGGTTTACGTCGCCAATTTCGTTTTGATGGAATACGGCACAGGCGCCCTGTTCGGCTGTCCCGCGCATGACCAGCGCGACCTTGATTTTGCCCGGAAATATAATCTGCCGGTTATTCCCGTGGTCCTGCCGCCCGGCGAAGACCCGAAAACCTTCGCCATCGCCGAAGCGCCTTATATCGGCCCCGGCACTGTCTATCATTCCGAATTCATGAACGGGCTTTCGGTCGAAGATGCGAAGAAAGCCGCGATCGCCAAAATCGAAAACCTTGAGATCGGCCAAGGCGCCACCCTTTTCCGCCTGCGCGATTGGGGCATCAGCCGTCAGCGATACTGGGGCTGCCCCATTCCGGTGATTCACTGCGAAGCCTGCGGCGTCGTGCCGGTGCCGGAAAAAGACCTGCCGGTAAAGCTGCCGGACGATGTCGATTTCGAAAAACCCGGCAATCCGCTTGAAAACCACCCGACCTGGAAAAATGTCGCCTGCCCGGCATGTGGAAAAGCGGCACGCCGTGAAACCGACACCTGCGATACCTTCGTCGATTCAAGCTGGTATTTTGCGCGCTATTGTTCGGCCCGCAACGGCGAAAAACCCGTCGACCGCGTCCAGGCGGATTACTGGCTGCCGGTCGATCAGTATGTGGGCGGCGTCGAACATGCCATTTTGCATCTGCTTTACTCGCGCTTTTTTACGCGCGCCATGAAGGCCTCGGGCTGGCTGGATGTCGACGAGCCTTTCGCCGGCCTCTTCACCCAGGGCATGATCACCCATGAATCCTATAAGGACGAAGCCGGCAAGTGGCTTTATCCGGAGGAGGTTTCGAAGAACGCGGACGGCAGCGCCCGGCACGTCGAAACCGGACGGCCGGTAACCGTCGGGCGCAGCGAGACGATGAGCAAATCGAAGAAAAACGTGGTCGATCCCGGCAAGATTATCGACAATTATGGCGCCGACACGGCCAGGCTTTTCATGCTCTCTGACAGCCCGCCCGAACGCGACCTGGAATGGACCGACGCCGGAGTCGACGGTGCCTGGCGTTATCTGAACCGCCTCTGGCGCATGGTCGCCGAACCGAAGGCCGAACTTCCTCCTGCCGGCACGCCAAAGCCGGCACGGCTTTCGGCCGGGGCGGAAAAAACACGCCGCGCCATTCATCGCACCATTGCTGCCGTCACCGGCGATTTCGAGCGTTTCCATTTCAACCGCGCGGTTGCCCGTGTGCGCGAGCTCACCAACGCCTTCGACGAACTGGGCGGCACGGGCGAAGGCGAAGCCTGGGTGCTGCGCGAAGGGCTGGAAGCGCTGATCAGGCTTATCGGCCCCATGCTGCCGCATATCGCGGAAGAGATGTGGCAGCATCTCGGTTATAAAACACTTCTTGCCGATACGCCCTGGCCGCTGGCCGAGCCGGGCTTGCTGGTCGACGAAACAGTGACCGTCGCGGTTCAGGTCAACGGCAAGCTGCGCGCCACGATTTCCCTTCCCCGGGATATCGCATCCCGGGAAGCCGAAGCCGCGGCGCTTGCCGATACCAACGTCCAGCGCGCCCTCGCCGGCAAGAGCGCGCGCAAAATTATCGTGGTGCCCAACAAAATTATCAACGTCGTTGCATGATAAAACCCCACACACGGATGCGTGCCACCCCGGGCCGCCGAGCCGCCGGTCTTCTGATGCCTGTTTTTTGCCTGCTGGCGGGCTGCGGGTTTCACCCCATCTATGGGGCGCGCGACGATAATTCGTCGGTGGCCGCCGAGCTCAACCAAGTCGCTGTCGAAAATATCCCCGATCGCCCGGGCCAGATGCTGCGCAACGGCCTTATCGATCGCATGTATGGCAAGGGCCGCCCCCGCAACCCCAAATATCATCTCGAAATATCCTTGAACTGGACCGAAGAAGGCATAGGCCTCTTGCCCGACGCCACGACATCCCTTACCGAACTTAATCTTAACGCCGATTACTATCTCAAGGACGATACGGGCAAGGTGCTGATGCATGCCGTCGCGCATGCCGTGGCAAACTACAACCAGCTCGAGGAGCAGCTCGGCACGGTAGCTGCCAGGGACAACGCCTATCAGCGCTCCCTTAACATGATTGCCAACGAAATCGTGATCCGGCTGGGTCTTTTCTTTTCGGAAGGCGCGGCCTTACCGAAACCCAAGCCGGCCCCCCCTCCATGAAGCTAAGCCCGGCCCAGGCGCACGCCTTTTTGCAGAATCCGGATTCCGCTTTACGGGTCGTGCTCGTCTATGGGCCGGATGCCGGCCTCGTGCGCGAGCGCGCCGAAGCTGTCGCGAAAAGGATCGCGCCCGATCCTGGCGATCCGTTCCGGGTTATTATTCTGTCGAGCGGAACTATTGCCGAAGATCCGGCGCGCCTTGGCGATGAAATGGCCGCTCAGGCGCTCGGAGGCGGACGCCGCCTCGTCCGCGTGACACATGCCACCGAAGCGATCG
>JBFWTA010000097.1:0-8522 GCA_050248075.1 Bdellovibrionales bacterium
TTTCTTAAATTGCCTTTCACCACGTGCCGACATTTTCGCTTTCATATCAACCACGAAACACAAACAAACATTTTGTATAAAATGCATGTAAAATAATCGGGTTTTAATATTTCACGCCTAAAGTACGAGTACGCAAATTTTTATATACGATTTTAACGGCGGAATTTCAGGGCATACTAAATGGTCATACATTCTCCATCCGGTCTGCATCAACTGAAAGCCCAGGGCGGCATGACGCCCGCCGAAGCAAAACAAGCTTTAGCGCCGATAAAAATTGCTATACCGGATGCAGGAAATCCATTTCCGGGTCTTGGCACAGCCAATAGTGCCATGGCGACTTTTGACGACCGCGTAAATTTAAGAATAGTAGAGGTTCCCGACAAAGAACATCCTAAGACCCATTCAATACGCCTCATTACACCGGAGATGGAAGGTGGACAAAAGCATGCAGTGGCATTGCTTTATCGCAACGACACCAGGGAGGTTGAAGCCATATATGCCAACATGGAGGGAGGAAAGCCGGACTCCATAGCCATGGCTTTAGCCGGTCGACAGGATGCCAGGCTTCCACATGCTCACAATTCCAGCCCAGCTTTGGCAGGTCTCAATTTTCATTCGGAGCCGAATATTGTAGCTTTTAGCGCCGTGCAGCACGCTTGGATAAAGTCTATCAATCAATCTCTAGACCAAATGCCAGCCATGGCTACACAGGCCGCAGCAACAAGTCCATCCATGGAACCTGAACCGACGTCACCAAAACCGGCAACAATTTTACCGAACAAGTTTACGCCAAACTGTTAACACATATCTACACTAAACACCCCTGCCGTCTTCCAAAACCTCTTTCACCTTTCCGGCAAGTTGCTTGAGCGTGAAAGGCTTTGCCAGAAAGTAAATGGTTTCGCCGGATGTAAACTGTTCCCTCAACCGGTCCTCCGTGTACCCGGAAACGAAAACCACCTTCATGCCCGGCCATTTCTCGCGGATGTGTTTGTAAAGCGTAGGCCCGTCCATTTGCGGCATGACGACATCGGTGACGATAAGGTCGATCTTGTCGCCGCCTTCCTTATCGAGAACGGCCAGCGCCTCTTCACCGCTGCGCGCTTCGTGCACATTATACCCCTTATTGCGCAGCGCGCGCGCCGAGAACACACGCACGGCATCCTCGTCCTCGACCAGCAAAATGGTGCCGGCGCCGGTAAGATCAGGCCCCGGCTTGTCCTCGCGGCTTTCTTCCTGCCGCGTTTCCATGACCGTCTTGCCGTCGTCCACATGCACCGGCAGATAGACCGAAAAAGTCGATCCCTTGCCCACATGGCTGTCGACGCCCACAAAGCCACCCGTCTGGCGCACGATGCCATAGACGGTGGAAAGGCCGAGGCCGGTGCCCGATCCGACTTCCTTGGTCGAGAAGAACGGCTCGAATATGCGTTGCAGGTTTTCCCGGGGAATGCCGATGCCCGTATCCGACACGTCGATGGCCACATAATCGCCGGGCGGCATTTCATCCTGCCCGCGCAGCACGGCGCGTTCCTGCCGCATGCCTTTGGTGCGGATCGTTACCGTGCCGCCTTGCGGCATCGCATCACGCGCGTTAACGACCAGATTAATAATGACCTGTTCCAGCTGGCCCTGATCGACCTTGATGAGGCCGACGTCGCGGCCATGGATCATCTCCAGCTTGATCGTCGCGCCAATGAGCCGGCGCAAAAGATTGGTCAGTTCCGACAAAACATCCGCGAGGATCAACACCTTCGGCTGCATCGTCTGCTGGCGCGAGAACGCCAGCAATTGCCGGACCAGATTCGCGGCGCGATTGCCGTTCTGCTTGATTTGCATGATGTCGGCAAAGCTCTGGTCACCGGGCTTATGCCGTTGCAACAGCAGATCGCAGAACCCGATCATGGCCGTAAGCAGATTGTTAAAGTCATGCGCCACGCCGCCCGCCAACTGGCCTATGGCCTGCATTTTCTGCGACTGAGCAAATTGCGCTTCCAGCCGCTTGGGTTCCGTGTTGTCGATGAAGTAGAGCATCAGCCCCTGCACTTCCGACGGCGCGTCCGGCTTGGGCGCCATGCCGAAGCGCTTGACGAAAATCTGGGCGATAATTTCCCGGTCCCCTACCATATGCACGTCCAGCGGCTTTTTAAGATCCGCCCCGCCCAGCACATCCCCCAGCCGGGCCATTGCCGCTTCGCGGTCGCGTGGCGCGAGCAGGTCGGCCAGCGCGCTGCCGACGATACCGCCGCGGGGGCGACGTATAAGCGAATGGAACGCATGGTTGCATTCCATGATGACGAACTTTTCGTCGAGCAGAAGCACGCCGATGGGCGCCTCCGCGAACAAACGCTGGAAGCGGTATTCCGAAACCGACAAGGCCTGCTGCCAGTCGCGTTCGGGCGACAGGTCCCGCACCACGGAGCGCGTGCGCAAGGCCTTTCCGTCTTCTCCGGCAACAACCGTTTGCGTGATCGCCACGGGGAACAGCTGGCCGTCGCGCCGGCGCATTACAACCTCGCCGCGCAATTCGCCATGCGGGCCGGAAGCAATCGCATGAGCCGGGATGCCGCGCGGCGCTTCGCTCAGGATATCATGCAGCCGCACATCGCCTTTAATAAGCTCCTCGGTCGTTACCTGCAGCCATTCGGCCAGTGTATGATTGACAAAATGAAAACGCCCGTGCTGGTCGACCGAATAAATGCCGACCGGGGCATGCGCCATGAAATCGACCAGTTTTGTCTGCTCGTCGCGCATGGTTTTTTCCATGCGGCGGCGCTCGCTGATGTCTTCGAACCGCCAGTGGTAGAACCCGCCCGAACCCTCGATCGGCCGCGCCACGATACGCCGCCACTCGACCACCTTGCCGCCGCGTATGACCGGTAATTCGGCCACGCCCGGCTGGCCCTTATGCAGGCTGGCCTTGATCTGGCGGAATTCAGCCTCCACTTCGGGATTGGCGGAAAAACGCGCCGCCACCGCCTGTTCGGCGTTCTGCTTGCCGATATCGATCCAGCCGCGAAACGCGCGGCTGGCCAGCACCGTGGCGCCGCTTTCGTCGGTGATGAGTTGCGGCGTGAGCATGCTGTGGAAGGCCTCATGCAGCAGCATCTCGCGCCGGTTGTCGAAGCGCGCGCGAAGCAGCTCGCGCCAGATCATCGCAGCGGCGCCGAACAGCAGAACGGCAATACACAAGCTGGCCAGCGCCGCCCAGAATCCCGTCAACAGGTAAGGAACGATAATCGCCAGAGTCCCCAGCACGGTCATAATGCCGAGGCTCGCAAGCATGCGCGACAGCCAGGGCGAGGCCGCCGTAAGCCGCATCGGCATAACACCTGCTTGTTTTATTGGCCCCGACATATAGCCCCTTGCACATACCTGTAAAACGACCTGTCCGTGACCATAGCCTAAAACTTCCGTTTTTTCAGCCTGTAGACATACGAAATAATTTCGGCCACCGCACGGTAGTGTTGTGTCGGTATCGCCTCATCAATATCGACGGTATCATAGAGCGCGCGTGTCAAAGGCGGGTTGCTGACCAGCGGAATTTTGTTCTCGAGCGCGACTTCGCGGATACGCTCGGCGACTCGGTCTATGCCTTTGGCCAGCACCACCGGCGCCGCCATTTTTGCCCCGTCATATTGCAGGGCAACCGCATAATGCGTGGGATTTGTCAGGACCACATCCGCCTTCGGCACCTGGGCCATCATGCGCTTGCGCGCTTTTTCGAGGCGTATCTGGCGCAGGCGCGACTTGATCATCGGATCGCCCTCCTGTTGCTTGAATTCGTCCTTTACCTCCGCCTTGGTCATACGCAGGCCTTTAAAATAGGTATGCCGCTGGTAAAGCAAATCGATCACGGCAATGAAGGCGAAGACCACCAGTATCCAGATAATCAGATGCACCGACTCTTTGTGCAAAAACATCAGCACATGGATCATGTCGTGGCCGTCAAAGCCCGGCAACTCGCTGATGACAGGCTTGAGAACGAAAAAGACCACGGCGCCGATAACGACCAGCTTCGCAAAGCTTTTGCCCAATTCCACCAGCGCCACGGTGGAAAAGATACGCTTGAGGCCCGCCATGGGCGAAAGCCGTTCGATATTCGGCTGAATGCTTTCGGCCGACGCGAAGAACCCTGTTTGAAGCATGGTGCCCAGTATCGCCATGGCCGCCAGCAAGGCAAAAATAAGCACGGTGGCAAGGCCGATCTGGACAATGGTCTTGGTCATTACGACCTGAAGCCCATGCCCGTCCAGGCTGATGGCATGCGGCATTTCGAGAAACACCCGCAATGTCGGCACCAGCCGCTCCGCCGTCATCGGCACAAGCCAGGCCACGCTAATCAGCACGCCTAGAAACAGGACCCAGGCGGTCGTTTCGCGGCTGACGGGCAATTGCCCCTTTTCACGCGCTTCGGAAAGCCGTTTGCCGGTCGGGGCTTCGGTTTTTTGATCCTGATCTTCTTCCGCCATATTTCCTCAGCGGCTAAAAAAAGCGTTAATGGTCTGGCTGAAATATATCATCCAGAGTTCCATGATCGTCGCAATCGTGATCATAAGCAGGAACAGCCCGCCATAAATCTGAACTGGCAACATTACAAGAAACAGTTGTACCTGGGGCATCAGTTTCTGCATCATTCCCATTGCCACCACGATCAGGGTTCCGGTCAGCAAAAACGGCGAAGCCAGCTCGATGCCGATACGGAAACTGCGGCTCAAGGACTGCCCGAAACTCTGCGCCATATCGCCAAAGGGCAAGGCAATGCCCGGCGGAAACAGCTCGTAGGTGGCCGCCACGCTGCGCAGCATGAGGTGATCGAGGCCGGTTGCGAAAATCAGAACAAGCCCTGCCACGGACATGAATGCGCTCGGCAGCGAACTCTGCGTCGCCAGGGCGGGATTAAATACCGTGGCATTCGACAGGCCGGTTTGAAGCGCGATAATAAACCCGATGGTTTCCAGGGTGCTCATGATCAGCCGCACAACCGAGCCGAAGAAAATACCGATGCCGATTTCGATGCCCAGAAGCTTGACCATATCCGGGATGCCGGCCGGCGGCGACGGTATGATCGGCATGAGCGGGCCAATGAGCAGGAAACTGATAATCAGCCCAAATGTCCCGCGCATCCGGGGCGACACATAGGTTTCGCCAAAGCCCGGCAACAATAACACAACCGGGCTGACCCGGCAGAAAATGAACAGCAGCGCAAACACTTGGCCGGTGAGCAGTTTATCGAGCTGCAGCGATGTCATACGCTAATTATTGCTCATGCCGACCTGGATGATCCGGTCACTTATGGTATGCGTAAAGCCGCCGAGGGTGGCCATCATGAACGGCAGCAGCCACAACGTCATCGCAAAGATGACCAGCATTTTGGGAATGAAAGACAGGGTCATTTCCTGAATTTGCGTCATGGCCTGGATCAGCGATACGACGATACCGATCACCAGCCCGGCCAGAAGGATCGGCCCCACGACCTTGAGCATGACGATAATCGCCTCGCGGCAGATTTCGATGACTTCCGCTTCGTTCATGGCAGCCGCTTGATACAGGTTCAGGGACACCGGCCGGAAAAGGCTGGCAACTCTTTCGAATCACGGCGCAAAAGCTAACACCATCACCGGACCGATGCCATTGCTTCGCGCATGAACGAAAGATAGGCGGCGAGGATCTTTTCGCGGCTGAATTCCCGGGATTTCTGAAAAGCCGCCTGCCCCATGGCGCGCAAGCCGGCACGGTCTTCATCCATTTGCTTAAAAGCGCGCATGAGGTCGTTCATATTCCCGGTTTCTACAAGATATCCTGTACGCCCGTCCTCAACCACTGCATCTGGCCCCGGGATGCGCGAGGCCAGCAGCGCGCATCCCTGCGCCGCGCCTTCCAGCAGGCAATTTCCGAAACCTTCGTGGAAGCTGGGCAATATGATCGCATCGGCAGCTTGGTAGACGGGCATAAGATCCTGCAGATACCCGAGCACAAGGATATTGGGGCTCGGATCGGGCAGGATTTCAGTCACATCGGCCTGTGTGCAGCCGCAAACCAGCAGCTTGACCCCTTCTTTGCCGCCAAACTGGCGCTGAAATGCCTCCAGTGTTAGATGAAAGCCCTTGCGCCGGTGCGGCCGACCGATATAGGCAAGGACAAGGTCATTAGCTTTTAATTTCCAGTGAGTTCTTGCATTTTCTTTAAGTGTATTATCAAAAGCGCCCGCATATTCCGAAGCCGCCAGCCCGCAAGGGGAACCGGGCCCGAAAACCACGGCCTCCGGCATGTTTTTCGGCATGACCGCCCGCAACGCCGGGCGCATGCCCGGGCTATCGGTCGCGATATGTGTGGCCATATGGCAATTCGCCCATTCCAGAAAGGCAAGCGCGTAACGCAACAGCCCGTTATAGGCGATATAGGGCACGCCATGATTATGATAGATGCGCACCGGCACCCCGCATATCATGGCCGCCAGCAAGGGCAGAAAGGCGCCCCGCATAAGATGCGCGTAGATTGCCTTCGGTCTTCGGCGGTGCAGATTGAGCGCAAGAGACCCCAGCGCCGCCAGCGACTTAACCGGATTGATTTCCATATTCGAAGGCACAATACGCGCGGGAACATTCAGGCTTTCGAGAAACGCTTCGGTTCCCTTAACCGGCTGCACCCACAATTCCGCCTCCTGCCCGTCCTTAACCAGCGCCTCGACCAGCGGCTCGGCAAACCGCTTGGCCGAAACCGGATGAAACAGAACATGGACTGTGCCGTTGCGTGGGGACATGGCGGCAGTTTTGCTTATTATTTGGGGATTGTCATCTCTATGCTAACAACACTCGCATGATCCCCGAAATCGGCCATTTTGCTCTTGTCCTTGCCCTGCTCGTTGCGCTTGTTCAGGCGGTGGTGCCTGTGACGGGGGCGGCGCGCGGGTTTAAGGCGTGGATGGATATCGGCGTTTCGGCAGCGGCGGTGCAGTTTCTGCTCATCGCCATGGCCTTCACGGCGCTTACCTATTGTTACGTCACCAGCGACTTTTCGGTGCTGAATGTCGCGCGCAACAGCCATAGCGACAAGCCGCTGCTTTATAAAATCTCCGGCGTCTGGGGCAATCACGAAGGCTCGATGCTGCTCTGGGTATTGATTCTAGCGGTTTACGGGCTGGCGGTTTCGGTTTTCGGCGGCAATCTGCCGCCCGGCCTGCGGGCAAGGGCGCTGGCCGTACAGGGCATGATCTCGGCGGGCTTTCTTGCCTTTATTCTTTTCACGTCCAATCCCTTCGCCCGCCTGTCGTCCGCGCCGATCAACGGCGACGGCCTCAACCCGATCCTGCAGGATCCCGGCCTCGCGTTTCATCCGCCGTTTCTTTATCTGGGCTATGTCGGTTTCTCGATGGCTTTTTCCTTCGCCATCGCCGCCCTCGTCGAAGGCCGCGTCGACGCCGCCTGGGCGCGCTGGGTGCGGCCGTGGATACTGCTGGCCTGGAGCACACTCACGCTCGGCATCGCCATGGGCTCGTGGTGGGCCTATTACACGCTGGGCTGGGGCGGGTGGTGGTACTGGGACCCGGTCGAAAACGCATCCTTCATGCCGTGGCTCGCGGGCACCGCCCTTTTGCATTCCACGATTGTCGCCGAGCGCCGCGGCGCGCTGAAGGCCTGGACGATCCTGCTCACGATCGTCACGTTCTCTTTCTCCCTGCTCGGCACTTTCCTGGTGCGTTCCGGCGCGCTGACTTCCGTGCACAGCTTCGCGTCGGACCCTGCGCGCGGCGTGTTTATTCTCCTGCTGCTGGGCATCGCCATCGGTGGTTCTCTGATTCTGTATGCCCTACGCGCGCCGCTTTTAAAAAGCGAAGGTTTCTTCACGCCCATCTCTCGCGAAGGCGCCCTGCTCATCAATAATGTCCTGCTCAGCACGGCGGCCGGAACCATTTTGCTCGGCACGCTGTATCCCCTCATCGCCGATGGTCTGGGCCTGGGCATGGTTTCCGTCGGCCCGCCTTTTTTCAACATGGTTTTCATTCCTCTCATGGTCCCGCTGGTGGCCGTCATGGCCGTCGGCCCCATGCTCGCATGGAAGCGCGGCGATCTGCGCGGCGCGCTGGCGCGCCTGCGCTTTGCCGCCACGGCGACTATGGCCGTCATTGTTGCGACATGGTTCCTCGCCGGCGGCGCATCGGGTCCCTTATGGGCGGGCTTCGCGCTTGGGCTTGCCGCATGGCTGATTGCCGGCACGCTTGCCGCCCTCGTCGAACGCCTTAGCTTGTTCCAGGCTTCTTTTGCGGACAGCCTGCGCCGCGCGCGGCATGTGCCGCTCACTTTTTACGGCATGATCGCGGCGCATCTCGGCATGGGGATCGTCATCATCGGCATCACGGGTTCCACCGCCTGGAAAACCGAACATATCCAGACCATGCGGATCGGCGACACGGTTGATGTGGCGGGTTATGCGCTCACTCTCAAAAAAGTCGAAGATAATATCCAGGGCCCCAACTACATCGCCACGCGCGGCATTTTCGACGTCGCCCGCCGCGGCAGGCC
>JBFWTA010000098.1:0-8495 GCA_050248075.1 Bdellovibrionales bacterium
GCTCCACCATCGTGTCCAAGGGCATCAGTGCCGGAAAGGCCCAGAACACCTATCGCGGTCTCGTCAAGATCCTGCGCACGGCCAAAGGCGCCCGCAATCATACGCAATGCGACAGCCTTCTGATCGGCGACCGTTGCGGCGCGCATACCGTGCCCTATATCGAATCGCGCCAGCCGACGGCGCGCGTCGAACACGAAGCCACCACGTCGAAAATCAGCGAAGACCAGCTGTTCTACTGCCGCCAGCGCGGCCTCGGCGCCGAGGAAGCCACCGCCCTCATCGTCAACGGGTTCTGCAAGGAAGTCCTGGCCGAACTGCCCATGGAATTCGCGGTCGAGGCGCAGAAACTGGTCGGCGTCAGCCTCGAAGGGAGCGTCGGGTAATGCTCGAGATCAAAAATCTTCATGCCGCCGTGGACGGCAAGGACATACTGAAAGGCGTCGACCTTGCGATCAAGGCCGGCGAGGTTCATGCCATCATGGGGCCGAACGGTTCCGGCAAAAGCACCCTGTCCTATGTGCTCTCGGGTCGCGACGGGTACGAGGTCACGCAGGGCGAGATCCTTTTCAAGGGCCGCGATATCCGCGCGCTGGCGCCGGAAGACCGCGCCGCGGCCGGCATCTTTCTGGCGTTCCAGTATCCCGTCGAAATCCCCGGCGTCAGCAACATCAATTTCCTGAAATCCGCCCTGAACGCCATGCGCAAGGCGCGTGGCGAAAGCGAGCTGGACGCGATGCAGATGCTCAAGCTTCTGCGCGAAAAATCCAGAACCCTCGGCATGACCGAGGATATGCTGAAGCGCGCGGTTAATGTCGGCTTCTCGGGCGGCGAAAAGAAACGCAACGAGGTTCTGCAGATGGCGGTGCTGGAACCGTCGCTGTGTATTCTCGACGAAACCGACAGCGGCCTCGATATCGACGCGCTCAAGATCGTGGCCGACGGCGTCAACGCGCTGCGCGGCAAGGACCGCGCCATGCTGGTCATCACGCATTACCAGCGCCTTCTGGATTATATCAAACCCGATTATGTGCACGTTCTGGCGCACGGTAAAATCCAGGCCTCCGGCGGGCCGGAGCTGGCGCAGGAACTCGAAGCCAGGGGCTATGCCGGTTTCGGCCCGGGCCGGGCGGCATGACGCATACGCACGCCCTCGTTTTCGACTGGAACTGCACGCTGCTGGACGATTTTCAGGCGATGCACGACTGCATGAATATCATCATGGACAAGGTCGGGCGCGCGGCGATTACGGCCGATTACTTCCGCACGCATTACAACGTGCCTTTCGAAAAGCTGTACGCCAGTTTCGGTTTTACGGCGGATGAAATTGACATGCTGGTCAATCTCGACCGTCATATTTTCCATCATCATTACGAGCCCATGGCCGACCGGGCCCTGCTGCGCGACGGCGCGCAGGAAATCGTCGAGCGCGCGGCGGCCCGGGGCGTCGAGACGCTGATCCTCAGCAACCATATCGTCGGCCCGATCCGGACGCAGCTGACGCGGCTCGGCATTCACGACCGTTTCGCCGATGTGCTGGCCTATGCCAGCCACGACGTTCAGTTCCGCGACATGACCAAGGGCGACAAGCTTCGGCTGTACCGCGAAAAACGCCATGTGCGCCCCGAAGATACGATCATCGTCGGCGATTCCGTGGAGGAAATCGACATTGCGCGCGAACAGGGGCTGATCAGCGTGGCTCTCACCGGCGGCTGTGTGTCCGAAGCGCGTCTGGCGGCGGCACAACCTGACTACATGATCCACTCGCTGCACGATCTGGCGCCGATCCTGCAGGAACGGGGGTTCCCATCATGAGCCTCGCCGCCGTCATCGAACGCAGCTGCCGGGACAGGGAAGGCTGGACCTATACCAGCCTCAAGCCGTTGGCCGACACGCCCTTCGTTCCGGTCCGCGCGGCGCCCGAAAAGGCCGGCCAGGCGCTGCCGAGCATCCTGGACGAAACGGCGCAACGCCATCAGATCGTTTTCGTGAACGGCATCTGGCAGCCGGAACTTTCCAAGCTCGGCGAACTGGCCGGTATTCTGAAAGGCGATGCCGCAAATGGCTACCGTCTCGAACTGGCCGGGCAAACCTGCCTCGTCACGGCGCCGGTCGAACTGGTTTTCCTGACCGATACCGGCGATACGGCCGGCGAGGTCAATATGCGCCTTTCTATCGAACTCGGCGCCAGCGGCCGGCTTACGCTGATCGAGCATCATGTGGCGCCGGACGGCAAGGCACCCGCCGCCCTGGTCCATGACGTTGACGTTCGTCTCGATTCGCAGGCCAAGCTGGTGCATGGCCGCGTGATCGCCGCCGGGGAAACCGTTTCTTGGCTGGGCCGCGGCGATATCCGGATCGGCGAAGGCGCCTATTACGACAGTTTTACGCTCGTCACCGGCGGCCGTCTGGTGCGTAACGAGACCGAATCGCGCCTGACCGGCAAGCTGGCGCAATGCAGCCTGAACAGCGTCATGCTGCTGCGCGGTTCGGCCCATGCCGATACGACGACGCATATTCTTCACGAAGTCCCCTTCGGCACCAGCCACCAGGTCTGCAAATCCGTTCTGGCCGGAAAGGCGCGCGGCGTATTTCAGGGCAGGATCACCGTTGCCGAAGACGCGCAAAAATCCGATGCCACCCAGCTCAGCCGCGCGCTGCTGCTGTCCGATCAGGCCGAGATGGACGCCAAGCCGGAGCTTTATATTCATGCCGACGACGTGACATGCAGCCACGGCGCCGCCATCGGGGCGCTGGATGACAACGCGCTGTTCTATCTGCGGTCCCGCGGCATCGGCGAAGACGAAGCCCGTGCCCTTTTGATCCGCGGGTTTATCGGCGAAACCATCGACGACATTCAGGTGCCGGAATGGCGCGCCTATGCGCGCCGCCTGGCGGAGGTCTGGTGCGATGAATAAGATCGAATCCGCCAGCCCCGTCTGCTTCGCCGCCGAAGACGAACTGTTCGCCTGCGCCGCGCCGCGTTCCTATGCCGTCGCGCAGTACCGCAAGGATTTTCTGATTCTCGGACAGACCGTGCATGGCCATCCGCTGGTCTATCTCGATACCGCCGCCAGCGCCCAGAAACCGCGGGCGGTGATCGAGGCCATGACGCGGTTCATGGAAAACGATTACGCCAATATCCATCGCGGCGTGCACGAACTCAGCATGCGCGCCACCGATAGGCACGAAGCCGCGCGCGAGCGGGTGCGCCGGTTTATCAATGCGGCGAAAGCCGAGGAAATCGTCTTTACCCGCAACGCGACCGAATCCATCAATCTGGTCGCCGCCAGCTGGGGCCGGCATTTTCTTAAGGCGGGCGATGAAATCGTCATCACCGCCCTCGAGCATCACGCCAATATCGTGCCGTGGCAGTTCCTGCGCGACACGCTCGGTGTCGTTCTCAGGATCGTGCCGGTCACGCCGGAAGGCGAGGTGCGGCTGGAGGACGTCCGCGCCGCGCTGTCGCCGCGCACGAAGCTTGTGGCCGTGGCGCATATTTCGAACGCGCTCGGTACGATTTTGCCGGTGGCGGAAATCGTCGCGCTGGCGCATGAGGCGGGCGCCCTTGCATTGATCGACGGCTGCCAGGCCGTCAGCCATATGCCGGTCGATGTGCGGGCGCTGGATGCCGATTTTTACGTATTCTCCGGCCACAAGCTTTATGGGCCCACCGGCATCGGCGTGCTTTACGGCAAATACGATCTCCTGCAGAAAATGCCGCCTTATCAGGGCGGCGGCGATATGATCGCCAGCGTGAGTTTCGACAAAACCACCTTCAAGGACGCACCGCACCGCTTTGAAGCCGGCACGCCCGCGATCACGGAAGCCATAGGCCTGGCGGCGGCGATCGATTACGTGTCGGCCATCGGGCTCAACCGTATCGGGCGTCATGAAAACGAGATTCTGGCCTACGCCACCGAAAAGCTGCGCGGCATCAACAGCCTGAGAATCATCGGCACTGCGCCGCACAAGGCGGGCGTCATTTCCTTTGTCATGGAGGGCGCCCATCCCCACGATATCGGCACCATCCTCGACCGGCAGGGGGTGGCGGTGCGCGCCGGGCATCACTGCGCCCAGCCGCTCATGGAGCATCTGGGCCTCGCCGCCACGGTGCGCGCGTCGTTCGGGCTCTACAGCACGAAGGAAGACGTCGACGTGCTGGCCGCGGCCCTTGATAAAGTGCGGGAGATATTCGCATGAACGGCTCCGCACTCGACAGCGATCTGCGCGATCTCTATCAGGACCTGATCCTCGATCACGGCAAGCATCCGCGCAATTTCACCACTTTGCCGCAGGCCAACCGCGAGGCTTTGGGGCATAATCCGCTCTGCGGCGACCGGCTTGTGCTGTATCTGGATGTCGACGATCAGGGCATTATCCGCAACGCCGCGTTCCAGGGCTCGGGCTGCGCCATTTCGGTCGCCTCCGCCTCGATGATGACCGAAATACTCAAAGGCAAAAGCGCCGCCGAGGCGGAAAAACTGTTTCATTACCTGCACGGTGCCTGCACCGGCGCCGAGGCGCCGTCCGCCGGGCTGGCCGAAGACGATCTCGACCGGCTCAAGGCGCTGGGCGGCGTGCGGCATTATCCGATGCGCGTCAAATGCGCGACGCTCGCCTGGCACACGATGCAGGCGGCGATGAAGAACGAACAAAAAGTCTCGACGGAATAGGAAGCGTAATGGGCATCGAAGCCAAAACACTTATGTCGGACCGCGCCGTTGAGCTCGAGAAAAAGGTGGTCGAGCGGCTGCGCACGGTGTTCGATCCGGAAATCCCGGTCAATCTTTACGATCTGGGCCTCATCTACCGCATCGAGTTTCTGCCGGCGATGGAGGACAAGTTCGATGTCCAGATCGACATGACCCTCACCGCGCCCAATTGCCCGGTGGCCGGGCAGATGCCGGTCATGGTCCAGCAGGCGGTTGTAAACCTGCCCGAGCTTAACGATATACTTAACGATATAAAGGTAGAGCTGGTCTGGGACCCGCCCTGGGACAAATCGCGCATGTCCGACGAAGCCCGGTTGCAGCTGAACATGTTTTGAAAGACGAGGTATTCATGTCGCTCGATAACATCACCGGACCCGAACAGCAGCCGGCCCGTCCCGGGCCCGGCGCCATGCTGACCATCACCCCGGCGGCGGCGGCCCGCATCCGCCATCTACTCGGCCAGAAAACACCTGTGCCCGAGGCCGTGATCGTGTCTACCAAGACCAAGGGCTGCTCGGGCCTCAGCTACGACCTGCAATATCTCGACCGTCTGGCCGACAAACCGAAATTCGCCGACGAGATCACCCAGCACGGCGTTACGGTCGTGATCGATCCCCGGGCGGCGCTCTATATTGTCGGTTCCGTCATGGATTACAGGGAAAGCCCCACCCATTCCGGCTTCGATTTCGCGAATCCCAACGAGACCGGGCGCTGCGGTTGCGGCGAAAGCTTCTCGGTGGCACCGGAGCTGACGGCGAAACGATAATTTACTGGCAGTCGCGCGCGGTTTTTCCTAACCTCGCTTTTCATGGCTAAAAATAAAGAAATCTATCTCAAGGACTACACCCCGCCCGCTTTTCTCGTTGACCGGGTCCGGCTTGATGTCGATATCGGAGCGCCGGATGCGTGCGTGACCGCACAGTTAACCCTGCGCCGCAATCCCCAAGCCCGAGACCGCCGGGCGCCGCTTTTTTTAAACGGCAAGGACCAGAAACTGCTGGCCGTGACGCTCAACGGCCGCAGGCTTTCCCCGAAAGAATACCGTCTCGATGCGCATGGCCTTACCATCGCCCGCATGCCGGACAAAGCCGAAGTCGACATCGTCAGCACGCATAACCCTTATAAGAATACGGCGCTGTCGGGCCTCTATGCCTCGGGCACCATGCTGTCGACGCAATGCGAGGCGGAGGGGTTCCGGCGCATCACCTATTATCCCGACCGGCCCGATGTCATGGCGCGGTTCCGCGTCACCATTCACGCCGACCGCAAGACATTCCCGGCACTGCTGTCCAACGGCAATCTCATCGAAGCCGGACCGGAGCCCAAGGGGCGGCATTTCGCGGTCTGGGAAGATCCGTTTCCCAAGCCCTGTTATCTCTTTGCCCTCGTCGCCGGAAAGCTGGACAAGGTCAGCAGCCATTTCGTGACGAAATCCGGGCGCCATGTGCGCCTCGAAATCTATGTCGAACCGGGAAAGACCCGGGAAACCGGCTTTGCCATGGCGGCGCTCAAGAAATCGATGCGCTGGGACGAACGGCGCTTCGGCCTCGAATACGATCTCGACCGTTTCATGATCGTCGCCACGCCTTTCTTCAATATGGGGGCGATGGAAAACAAGGGGCTTAATATCTTCAACGACTCCTGCGCCCTCGGGCGTCCCGAAACCGCGACCGATAGCACCATCGCCTTTATCGAGCGCGTGGTGGGCCATGAATATTTCCATAACTGGACCGGCGACCGCATCACCTGCCGCGACTGGTTCCAGTTGAGCCTCAAGGAAGGCCTCACCGTTTTTCGCGAGCAGGAATTCTGCGGCGACATGCATTCCGCGGCGGTCGAGCGCATCGGCAATGTGCGCGCCCTGCGCCGCGCGCAGTTCACCGAAGACGCCGGTCCCATGGCGCATCCGGTCCGGCCCGACCGCTATCAGGCGATCGACAATTTTTATACCGCCACCGTTTACGAAAAAGGCGCCGAAGTCGTGCGCATGATTCAAACCCTGGTCGGCCGCAAGGGTTTCGACAAGGGCATGGCGCTTTATATCAAGCGCCATGACGGGCAGGCGGTGACCTGCGACGATTTTGTCAAGGCCATGGCTGATGCGAACAAGATCGACCTTACGCAATTTATGCTGTGGTACAGCCAAGCCGGTACGCCGGTGCTGAAAGTCGACAGCCGTTACGATGCCAGGCGTGAGGAATTAAAACTGACGGTTGCGCAATTCTGCCCGTCAACGTCTGCCCGGAAGCAGAAGAGGCCGATGCATATCCCTTTGGCCCTGGGGCTCCTCGACCTCCGAGGCCGCGAACTGATCGGCACCCGGATTCTTCAAATCAAAAAGTCGAAACAGGACTTTCTGTTCAGGAACGTGAAAGAAAAGCCATGCCTGTCGCTGCTGCGGGATTTTTCGGCACCGGTGCGCCTGGTTTACCCCTATACGGATGACGAGCTTTTGTTCCTGCTCGCGCATGACAGCGACCCGTTTAATCGCTGGGAAGCGGCGCAGAAGCTGTTCATGAAATATCTGCAGCAGCTTGTCGCGTCCCGGCAGGCGGTGTTGCCAGCCGAGGTGGCGAAGCTTTTTGCCTCGCTGTCCAGCCTGCTGCGCGACACGCGGGCGGACGCGGCGTTCAAGGCGCTGACCATGGCTCTGCCCAGCGAGGCCGAGATCGGACTGGCGCTGCGGGCCGAAGGCAAGTTCATCGATCCTGATCTTGTCTTTGCCATGCGCAAGACGTTTATACTTGCCGCCGCCCGCCATCTGCGCCGCGATCTCGAATCGATTTACGCCAGACTGAAAAATCTCGATCCGCGGGCGGTCGACGGCGTCAGCATGGGCAAGCGCGGTCTTAAGAATTTGTGCCTTTCCTATCTGGGCGCCGATGAAAACAAAACCGTGCTGGCCGAAGCGTTACGTCAGGTTACGCAAAGCAAAAACATGACCGATCAGGTGGCGGCGCTTGCCGTTCTGGCGGATACCGGCTCGCCCCTGCGCCCCAGGGCCCTTGCCCATTTCGAAAAACGCTGGAAGGGCCAGCCGCTGATCATGGACAAATGGCTGGCCGTGCATGCCGGTGCCAAACGCAGCGATGTGCTTGCGACTGTCAAGCGACTCATGAAGCATCCAACATTCGACATCAAAAACCCCAACCGCGTTTCGGCGCTGATCGGCGCCTTTACCGGCAACAGCTGCGGTTTTCATGCGCCCGACGGCTCGGGATATGGTTTTGTTGGCGAAATGATTGCGCGGATCGACGCCATGAATCCGCAAAGCGCCGCCGGTCTCGCCAAGGCCTTTGCCCGTTGGCGCGATTTCGAGCCCCGGCGTCGCGCGCTTATGCAGAACGAGCTTAAAAAGCTTGTCGCCCGCAAAGGGCTTTCGCCCAATTGCCACGAAATAATTGGCAAGAGCCTGGCCTGATCCCGTGCAAGTTTCTCTTGCCATTTGATGCCGGCAGGTGGACATTCCCGTTCCCGCCACCTGATACGGTAGATTCTATGTCACGCTTACGCTTTCTGGCCCTTGCCTTGTCCGTGATGCCATTCATGTCGGCACATGCCGCCGGAGACGAAGCCTATCCAGCCCATGATACATCTGCGACCACCGAGGCCAGGCTGGAGCAGTGCGCAAGGCAGCCGGACCTTCTGGCCTTCGGCCTCGGCTACGTCATTTTCGACAATGACGAACCGCGCACACAATCCGCCAATTTCCGTTTTGAATATCGCTGGGGCTACGCGTTGTGGTCGTATAAAAACGACTGGTTAAGCACCGGCATACGCCCT
>JBFWTA010000099.1:0-8397 GCA_050248075.1 Bdellovibrionales bacterium
CCCGTAGACCGGGCACCCCGGTCGCTGGAGGTCTGGACGACAAGCGCCTCGAAAAGCTTCATATCTTCCTGCGTCTGTGTGGGGCTGGCGGCGTTCCAGCTGCGGCCGATGACAAAGCGGCCGACTGTCTGGAGATCGAAAGAAGCCTGGAGCATGCTGCGGAACTTTTCCGATTGCTGTTCTTTCGACAAGCTCTTGTCGGCAATGACGGCAATGGCCTGATTTCCGAGATCCTGGATGAATTTGCCCACGGGCATGGCCACGGCCTGCTCATGCGTCTGGGCGGAATTGGCGGCGGCCATGGCCGGAGCAACGTCAAGGGCGGCGGGAGAAGCCAACAGCAGGGCCGTTAAAACCAGGCGCTTGGGCAGGTGCATCGTGATCCTCTCGGGCTGGATTGATTCTTGCAGGATTTATACCCGTTAAAAGTGGCGGGACAAGAATGAAGGAGAAGGTTGATTCGATAGTGTAGGGCGGGAGCGGCGAATATGGCAAAAAAAAGACTGAAAATACAATGTTAAGTACATTGACGCCCTTTTTTTGTCATGCTTGTTTGGTTTACCTAACGAAACGGTCCAGCAGGATCGGTTAAACTTGACGGAAAGGACTCTCTAAATGATTTCCAAGAAACTATTGGTTGCAATGGCGGTTTTGACGGCTCTGGCAGCCGGTCCCGTTCTGGCGCAGACCGAAGAAACCCCCGCGGGCACCGAAGGGGCGATGTCCTCGGAACAGAATCCGGGCACCGACAGCGGCACCAAATCCACCAAATCCAAGAAGCACCACCGCATGCACAAGAAGCATAAAAACAAGAAGCGCGGCAGCTATGGCGAAAACGGCATGGAAGCCACGACCACCGGTCAGTAATCCTGCCGGATGATTTATTCAAACCGCCGCGCGGATATTCCGAGCGGCGGTTTTTTTATGCGCCGTTCAGCGCCAGCACGTGACCGGCCAGATAGAGCGAGCCGCAGATAAGTATGCGGCCCGGCGTTTTTTCGGTTAAATCTTTCAATGCATCCTCGACGCCCCGCGAAGGCAGGACATCCGCGATCCCCGCCGCGCGCGTTTCGTCGGCAAGGGCATCGGCCGGATAGCCGAGATGCTCGTTCGGAATCGCGATCGTCCGCGCCGCTGCGACCGACAAGGCGAAAGGGTGAAGAAAAGCGCGGGGGCTTTTAGTGGTGAGCATGCCGTAGACAAGATAGACTGGCCGCCTATCGTCACGATGCCATCGGTCGAGTTGGGCGGCGAGTACTTCGCCGGCGGAATCGTTGTGGCCGCCGTCCAGCCATAATTCCCAGCCTTCCGGCAGCCGGCTCGCCAGCCTGCCCTGCGTGATATGCTGCAAGCGCGCCGGCCATTCGGTGTTCTGTAATCCCCTGGCGATGGCATCGTCAGATACGGCAAAGGGCAGGGCCGGGAGCGCGGCTATCGCAAGTCCCGCGTTTTCATACTGATGCGCGCCGGGCAGCGCGGGAGGCGGCAGGTCGAGGTCGCGAAGGGCGTCCGCATACCGGAACCCGCCCTTATCATGCACCTCGACGCGCCATGCTTCGCCGGCCATGTGCAGTGCCGACCCTTTTTCCCGCGCGGCGGCTTTCAGAGCGGCAAGGGCCTCGGCCTCCGGCTGGCGCGCCACGAAACAGGGACGGCCGTGACGCATGATGCCGGCTTTTTCGCGCGCAATCTCACCTGCCGTATCGCCGAGATATTTGCAATGATCGTAGGACAGTCGGGTAATAATCGCAGCGGCCGAGGTTTCGATTACATTGGTGGCGTCCAGCCTTCCGCCCATGCCGGTTTCCAGAACGACGGCGTCGGCGGGGTGGCGGGAGAATGCGACGAAGGCGGCCGCCGTCGCGGCTTCGAAATCGCTGACCTCGCCCGGCGCCGCAAGCCTTTCGCATTCGGCCAGGATTCCGGTCAGTTCGTCTTCCCCGATCAGTTCGCCTGCAATGCGGATGCGTTCATGGAAATGCACAAGATGCGGCGATGTATAAACGTGAACCCGCTTTCCCGCCGCTTCGAGCATGGCGCGCAGAAAGGCGCATGTGGAGCCCTTGCCGTTGGTGCCCGCCACGTGCAGGACCGGCGGAAGTTTTTTATGCGGATCGCCGAGCCTGGCCAGCAGGTCGAGATAGGCCGGTTCCAGCACCAGGCGGATAACGCCGTCGCGGGCGCGGCAGAAACGGGCGAGAATATCGGTAGAGGTCGGAGGCTCGAGGCCAGAGGTTAGGGAAGCGGTGTTTGGCGGATGCTGCATTTTTATGCTGGCCTCTAACCTCCAGCCTCAAATTCTTTTTCCGCTTCGCGCGCCATGCGGCACCGGGCCGGTCAGCAGCGGCGTGCCGCCGTTGCGTTCCTTGCGCAGCAGGCCGAGCACGCGGATGAGCGTATCGCGCAGATCCTTACGCTCGACGACGATATCGACCATGCCGTGTTCCTGCAGATATTCCGAACGCTGGAAGCCGGGCGGCAGGGTCTCGCGGATCGTGCTTTCGATCACGCGCGCGCCGGCGAAACCGATCTGCGCGCCTTTTTCGGCGATATGTATATCGCCGACCATGGCAAAGCTTGCGGTGACGCCGCCTGTGGTCGGATCGGTCAGCACGACGATATAGGGAAGGCCGGCGGCCTTGACCTCGTCGACGGCAATGATCGTGCGCGGCAATTGCATGAGCGACAAGGCGCCTTCCTGCATGCGCGCACCGCCGGACGACGGGATGGCGATGAGCGGCGCATGGGACATCACCGCGCGCCGCGCCGCGATAAGAATGGCCTCGCCCACCGCCATGCCCATGGAGCCGCCCATGAAGGCGAAGTCGAACACCGCGACCACGGATTTGATACCACCCATGGTGCCCTCGGCGACGATGATGGCATCCGGACGGCCGGTTTTATGCTGCGCGTCGCGCAGGCGGTCGCTGTAGCGTTTCTGGTCGCGGAAGCGCAGGGGATCGACCGGAACTTTCGGCACGTCGATGACCTGGTAAATGCCGTCGTCGAACAGGGTTTCCAGCCGCTTGACGGCATCCAGCCGCAGGTGGTGGCCGCAATGCCGGCAGACATTCAGGTTTTCCTCGAGCTCGCGCCGGAACAGCATGGCGCTGCAACCCGGGCACTTTTCCCACAGGTTGTCAGGAATGTCCTTCTTGGTCCCCATCAGATCGCGGATCTTGGGGCGGACGAAATTGGTAAGCCAGTTCATAGACGCCAGTTAAAGGTTAATATGAAGGAGCAAGCTATACGTGAATGGTTTTTATGACAATTCTTTTATTCATTGCACACAGGCGGTTGGTTAACCATGCGCTGCTTTTGCAAGCGTTTCAACAAATTGAAGAACGTTTGCCGCCAGGCCTGATTGCGGTTTGCCATGTCCATCCAGCTGGGTTGCGATCCGGTTGACAATTGCGCTGCCGATCACCACCGCGTCCGAAAACTGCGCAATCGCCCCGGCTTCTTCCGGCGAGCTGATGCCGAAGCCGACGGCGACGGGCAGGGCGGTGTGGCGGCGCAGTTCTTCAATTGCCTTTCTGACAGGCTCCGCGCTTATTTTTTTGCTGCCGGTGATGCCGGTGACGGAGACGTAATAGAGAAAACCGCTTGCGTTCTTGAGGATGACCCGCAGGCGTCTGGCATCCGATGTCGGCGTGACAAGGCGGATGAAATTGATGCCGGCCTTCGCCGAGGGCAGGCACATTTCCGGGTCTTCTTCGGGTGGCAGGTCGACGATGATGAGGCCGTCGACGCCGGCGCTTTTCGCCTCCGTCAGAAATTTCTCGACGCCATAGCGGTAAACCGGGTTGTAATAACCCATGAGAACCATGGGGGTTTCGTTATCCTGCTTGCGGAAGCCGCGCACGAGTTCCAGCACTTTCGCCAGCGTCATGCCCGCCTTGAGCGCGCGCAGGTTGGCGGCCTGGATGGCGGGACCGTCGGCCATCGGATCGCTGAACGGCATGCCAAGCTCGATGATATCGGCACCGGCTTTCGGCAGGCCGGCGAGAATCTTCGCGGATGTTTCCATATCCGGATCGCCGGCGGTGATAAAGGTAATAAAGCCGGTTTTCTTTTGGGCTTTCAGCGAAGCGAAACGTGCGGCGATACGGCTCACAGTTTCACCCCGAGCTTGTCGGCAACGGTATAAATATCCTTGTCGCCGCGGCCGCTGATATTGACGACCATCAGATGGTCCTTCGGCAGTTTCGGTGCGATTTTTTCGGCATAAGCCAGCGCATGCGAGGATTCGAGCGCGGGAATGATGCCCTCGGCCCGCGCGCAATTCTGGAAGGCCTTCAAGGCCTCGTCATCCGTCACCGACACGTAATTGACACGGTTGACGTCCTTGAGCCAGGCATGTTCCGGGCCAACGCCGGGATAATCGAGGCCGGCGGAAATCGAATGTGCTTCCTGAATTTGTCCCTCCGGCGTCTGAAGAAAATAGCTGCGCATGCCATGCAGGATACCCTGGACCCCGCCCGTCAGCGCCGCGGCGTGCAAACCGGTTTCGACGCCGTGGCCGGCGGCTTCGACCGCGTGCATCGCCACGTTCGGTTCGTCCAGAAATTCGTAGAACAACCCCATCGCGTTCGAGCCGCCGCCGACGCAGGCGACCAGAGAATCCGGCAGCCGGCCTTCGGCCTCTTTCATCTGCAGGCGCGTTTCGCGGCCGATGACGCTCTGGAAATCGCGCACCATCTGCGGATAGGGATGCGGGCCGTTCACGGTGCCGATGAGGTAGAAGGTATCCTCGACATTCGCGACCCAGTCGCGCAAGGCTTCGTTGATCGAATCCTTAAGGGAGCGCGAGCCGGATTTTACCGGCCGCACCTCCGCACCTAAAAGTTTCATGCGGAACACATTCGGCTTCTGCCGTTCGATGTCGACCTCGCCCATATAAATGACGCAGGGCAGATCGAAAAGCGCGGCCACCGTCGCCGTCGCCACGCCATGCTGGCCGGCGCCGGTTTCGGCGATGATGCGTTTCTTGCCCATGCGGCGCGCCAGCAGGATTTCGCCCATGCAGTGGTTGATCTTGTGGGCGCCGGTGTGATTGAGCTCGTCGCGCTTGAAATAGATTTTCGCGCCGCCAAGCTTTTCCGTCATGCGCTGCGCGTAAAAAAGCGGCGAGGGACGGCCGACATAATGCGTAAGATAATAATCGAGCTCTTCCTGAAACTTCGGATCGTTGCAGGCGGCGCGATAGGCGTCTTCAACCGCCAGCACCAGCGGCATCAGGGTTTCGGCTACATACCGTCCGCCATACATGCCGAAATGCCCGCCCTCGTCGGGGCCGGAGCGGAAAGAATTCGGGTGCGGGACCTGTTTTATCGGGTTGCTCATAATGAATGATAGCCAATATCCGGCGGCTATTAAAGCCCGGCCGCCAGCTTGATAAATTCCCGGATTTTGTCCGGGCTTTTGCGGCCGGGGCTGTCTTCGACGCCCGACGAAACATCGACGGTTTTGGCGCCGCTGGCGGCGACGGCTTCCGCAAGATTTCTCGCCGTCAACCCGCCCGCCAGCAGCCAGGGTTTTTTGAAGCTGCGGCCTTTCAGCAGTGTCCAGTCTATGGGCCCGCCTGACGCCTCCGCGCCCATGCGGGAATCGAAAAGCAGGCGGTCCGCCACGGTTTCATAAGCTGGAATTCTGTCGAGATGCGCCGGTTCCATGAGGCGAATCGCCATCATGACCGGCTTGCCGGCGAGTTCGCGCACTTCCGTCACACGTTGCGGCGTTTCCTTGCCGTGCAGCTGGATGAGATCGAGCGGCACGCGCGCCAGAACGGCGCGCATGTCGTCATTGGCAGCATCGACGAATAAGCCGGTCTTCGTCACATGCGGCGGCACAAGCGCTGCCAGTTTCGCGGCATCGTCGGGCCCGATAATGTTGCGCGAGGGCGGGTAGAAAACAAAACCGACGTAACGCGCCCCGGCTTCCAGGGCTGCGCGCAATCCCGGCTCGTCATTGATGCCGCATATTTTAACCTCGACCGTCATGCGAGTTCCGCCAGAATGCGGCTGGCCGCTTCGCCCGGATTTTCGGCGCCGGTAATAGGGCGCCCGATAACAAGATAAGTCGCCCCGGCATCGATGGCCTCGCGCGGCGTCGTGACGCGTTTCTGATCATTGGTCATGGCCCAAGAAGGGCGGATGCCGGGAACCATGAGAATGAAATCGGGACCGCATGCGGCGCGCAGGTCCTTGACTTCTTCCGGCGAGCAGATGACGCCGTCCATGCCGCTGTCTTTGGCCAGGCGGGCAAGGCACAGCGCCTGCCGCGCCGGATCGGGCGTCTGTCCGACGGCCGTCAGGTCCCGCGCGTCCAGGCTGGTAAGAACCGTTACGGCCAGTAATTTGGGCGGGCTTTTCGCAGACTTCTTCGCTTCCGCGGCGGCACGCATCATGGCTTCGCCGCCGGCGGCATGCAACGTAATGAATTGCGGCTGAAAGGGCAGAAGGCTTTGCATCGCGCCCGCCACCGTGTTGGGAATATCGTGCAGCTTGAGATCGAGAAAAATCGGCAGGCCAAAATCCGCGATGATGCGATAGCCTTCCCAGCCGTGCCTCAGGAAAAATTCCAGCCCCAGCTTATAGCCGGCGACGCGATCGTGCAGGACATCGGCCAGTTTCTTCGCCTTGTCGATTTCCGAAGTGTCGAGCGCGCAGAAAACAGGATTGGATGTGATCATATTCTTGTTTTCCATGGCGCCCATTTGGGCTTTGGCAAGGCCGGCAGGTCGAGCACGGCCGGGTGGGCGGGTGGCTGCGGCGCCAGATCCTCGACCTTGTCGCGCAGATCGGAAATGTCGCGGCGCAGCCGCCGCGCTTCCAGGCGCTGGGGCAGGTGACTGATCCAGCCGACGACGGAACCGAGCAAAAGGCCGAGAAATAAAGTACCCAGGCTTAATATATAGAGGGGCGTTACAATCTCGAGCCCGAACGGCCACAGGCTTACCGTTACGCTTTGACGGTTATTGAGCGCAAAACAAAGCGCAAAAAAAAGGACGACAAGGGTGGCGAGCCAGGAAAAAAATTTCATGCCGTCATTTTTAGCGCAATTACGTCTGTGAAGCAAAAAACCCGCAAGAAACGGCTGTAACCTGCCTTAATCGAAAATGCCTTGCCGCCCAAGGGGTTAGTTTTTGTCGTGGCTTGACTTGGGGGGTTGCCTTTGGCAATTTCAGTAACGACTCGTTCATTCCGTCCGGGATTGTGCCTCCGCCAGCCAGGGAGCATCACCCGCGATTAACATTAGAGGAGCAGCGCCCGATGACCAAATCCGATCTCATCCTGCGCCTTGCCGAAAAATACCCGCATCTTCTGCAGCGGGATATCGAGCGCATCGTCAATACCGTGTTCGATGAAATATCGAACGCCCTGGCGCGTAACAATCGCGTGGAACTGCGCGGTTTCGGCGCCTTTTCCGTCAAGCGCCGCGAAGCCCGCCAGGGCCGCAACCCGCGTACCGGACAGATGGTGCAGGTCGCCGAAAAATTCGTGCCTTTCTTCAAGACCGGCAAGCAGTTGCGCGACCGGCTGAACGGCATCGAAGGAACCGCAGACGACTAGGTATCGGCAAACGCACCGATCAGTTGCCGTACTTCGGCGACGCTTAACGCCAGATCTTTTGTTTTATCGACATAAAACTCGCCGGCCGGGATAAGGACGCCGCCCAGATCGCGCACAACGGACAGGCTTTCGTCGGTTTCGACGTCGTCGCCCACATAAACCGGCTTTTTTCCCTTGAATCCGGGATGGTTCATAAGGACGGTGATGCCGCTGCCCTTGGTTATGCCTTCCTGTAAAATTTCATAGGTGCGACCCAGTTGCCGCATGAAACATGCCGGCTCCCGGAGGCGCGTGATGGCGCGGGCTATTTCGCCGCTCAGGTCTTTCGCGGCATCCTCGACACGGACATGCAGGGAAACGCTGTAAAGCTTGTCTTCGATGATGCAGTCGTTGGCTTCGCCGATACGCCTTAAAGCATCGCGCAGTTCTTGCGGCATCGGGGAGGCCAGCATTTTTACGCTGCCGCCGCGCGTCAGGCGGATTTCGGCGCCGTGATTGCCGATGGCCGGCATCTGGTTGCCGAGAAACCGGTCGAGGCTGCCGAGCGCGCGACCGGTAACGATGGCAAAAGGAAAATCATCCATGTGCGCCAGGCGGCCAAGCGCAGCGGCAAGTGCCGCCGGAACGTCGACCGCTTCCGGGTCCGGCACCAGATCCACCAGCGTACCATCGAAATCCGAAAGCAAGGCAATGTCCGCACGGCTGCCGATCAGTTTTTCAAGATACGTTGCAAGAGTCGACGGGGCCATGAGATGACATTCTCCTCGGTTTCGCGGATTTCGGCTTCGGTCTCGGTATTGAGGTGCTGAAGCAGCACGTCAAA
>JBFWTA010000100.1:0-8332 GCA_050248075.1 Bdellovibrionales bacterium
CGCCGCAAGGCAAGCCGCGTTGATGATCGGGAAGCGCCGCGCGAAATGCGCGCCGATGGCTTCGCGCGCGTCGAGAAATATAAAATGGCCTTTTGCCTTATGCGCCCATATGGCGCGGGCGACGACGTCGCGCGGCTCCAGCTCGGCGCGCGGGTAATGTTTCATAAAGCGCTCGCCATCTTCATCGACAAGAACAGCCCCTTCGCCCCGCAACGCTTCGCTGGCAAGCGGCATCGGATCACGGTTGATGTCAATCGCGGTTGGATGGAACTGCATGAATTCGAGATCGATAAGCACGGCCCCGGCCCGGACAGCAAGGGCAAGGCCACTGCCCCAGGAGGCCAGAGGATTGGTCGTATGACGCCAGAGAGCGCCGGCGCCGCCGGTCGCCAGCACGACGTGATCCGCAGGCAGAACAAACGATCGGCCGTTTCGGACAATGGCAAGCCCTTCGACGCCCCCATCACCCGTCAGAATATCCGCTGCCCGGGCATCTTCGAGAATTTCTATGGACGGCGACGCGCGCACAGCCGCGACCAGCGCCTGCATAATGGCCCGTCCGGCACCGTCACCACCGGTATGCACGATGCGCCGCCGGGTATGGGCGGCTTCAAGGCCGAATTGCAGTTCGCCTTCGGCGTTTTTATCGAAAGCCACACCCAGCGCCGTCAGTTTTTTGACGACCGATGCGCTGCCTTCGGTTACCAGCCGCGCGATACCCGCGTCGCAAAGACCGGCGCCTGCCTTTATCGTATCTTCGGCATGAAAGTGGGGGGCATCGTCAATCCCCATGGCCGCAGCAAGGCCGCCCTGCGCCCAGCCGCTGCTGCATTGCTCGCCGAGTCGTCCGGCGGAGAGAACGACGACCGGCACCGGCGCAAGGGACAGCGCGGCGGTCAAGCCGGCAAGGCCGGCGCCGATAATGACAGGCTTCATTCCTGGCTCCGTTTCCGGCCTAGCCAATCTGCATCATGCGTTCGACCGCAAGCCGCGCACGGTCGGCGATGTCGGGCGGCACCACGATTTCTTCAGCCATGGTTTCAAGGGCATAGCGTATATTTTTGAGCGTAATGCGCTTCATATGCGGACAAAGCTGGCAGGGGCGAACGAATTCCACATCCGGATGGCGCGCGGCGACATTGTCGCTCATCGAGCATTCGGTGACCAGCACCACGCGCGGCGGCCTGTGTTGATCCACCCATTCGATCATACGGGCAGTGGAACCGGCGAAATCGGAAACCCGGACCACTTCAGGAGGGCATTCGGGATGCGCCAGAACGATAACACCCGGATTTTGTCTGCGATATAACTCGATATCCGCAGCCGTGAACCGCTCATGCACTTCGCAATGGCCTTTCCAGGCGATGATCTTGACGCTGGTTTCGGCCGCCACATTTTGCGCGAGATACTCGTCGGGAAGCATGATCACTTCCGGAACGCCGAGGGACTCAACGACCTTTTTCGCATTGCCGGAGGTGCAGCAGATATCCGATTCCGCCTTCACCGCCGCGGAGGTGTTGACATAGGTAACGATCGGCACGCCGGGATAACGTTCGCGCAGCAGCCGGACATCGGCCGCGGTAATGGATTCCGCCAGCGAGCAGCCGGCTTTCAGGCTGGGCATAAGCACCCGGCAGGTGGGATTAAGCAGTTTGGCCGTTTCCGCCATGAAGTGCACGCCGGCCATGACAATGACCTCCGCTTTGGCCTTGGCTGCTTCCCTGGCGAGCGCGAGAGAGTCGCCCTGAATATCGGCAACGCCGTGGAATATTTCCGGCGTCTGATAGTTATGCGCCAGAATAATGGCGTTGCGTTGCCGCTTGAGGCTCTGGATCGCCTCGATATCTTCGGCGAAAGCTGCCCATTCCATGGGCGGAATTACGGATTTGACGCGCGCGTAAAGCGCGGCGGTGTTTTGAAGAGCCATGGCTGTCTGTGGATCAAGAACGCCCATTTATGCTCCTTCTGAGCATTAATTAGGACAAAAAATCAAGGCCCGTGGCCCCGCCTTCCAATTAATGTTCGTTTTGAGCATAATCTAAAACGTTAAAAAAATCCACACCTCATAAACGCCTTTTGGATCAAAAACTTAACCATCGGCAGGTGACCGCCCGATCCCCGCCGCGAGGCCCCGACATAGGGATTTAAGCTTGGGCAGCTTCTGTTTCTCATAAACCAGGATACGAAAAATATCCAAGCCCGAGGCCAGCAGATCATGCAGAACAAAGCCCGGGAACCGGCGGCCATAAAGTTTCCATACCCAGACACGGTTGCGGAAAATATAATAGCGGCGAAAACTGCTGTGGTTCGCGGTCACCACCGTCATGCCCGCCAGCTTATGGGCGGTCTTCTCGCCCAGGCGGTGCCGCAATACGGCCTCCCTGACCAGCAGAATTTTCGCACCGCGTTTCCGAATCCGCAAACAATAGGCATGATCGACATAATCGATGAAGAAAGCTTCCGGCATCAACCCCATATTCCGAAACGTCGTGGCTTTCACCAGGCTTCCCGAGGTGATGACCGTCAGAACTTCCTCGGTGAACGGTTGATTTAAGACGGTGCGCCGGAAACCGAATTTTCCCCGTGGAAAAAGATAACGCGTGGCCGCGCCGGCATTTTCATCCTGAATATCCGGGGCGATGAGGGCTATATTCTCCGGGGATGGCCGGGCTGTATATGCCTTAAGCATGCACGCCACCATGCCCGGACGGGGCTGGCTGTCGTGATCAAGCAGCAGGATCCAGCCGGCGCCTTTTTCCAGCGCCCGCGTAATGCCCTGATTTAACGCAACCGCAAGTCCCCTGTTTCTTTCATTCCATATGCATTCCATCGGCCTGGATATATTGTTCTGAATGCTGGCGAGTTGGCTACGGAACGCCGAGTCCGACGCGTTGTCGATAACCACGATCTGCTGCGCCTCGGCAGCAACGGCGTGCATCCTGCCCGCCACGTCGCCGGAAGGATTGAAAGTGACAATAACCGCGATGACATCCGACTGATTCATAACCGTCATTATGAAGCGGCTCGACCGGCCTGCAAGATTTAATTCGGAGTTTATTTCACACGCGCACGAGCCGGCGCATGATCGTCCGGGCGTTATCCGGACATAGCCGACTTAACAGGCGCAACGGTTTATAGGTAAGCAGGCGCCAGAACAGAAGCGGCGTGAGATAGTGGCGGAATGTCGGATTCGACGCCCATAACCCGAGCGCTTCGACATCATAGGTCGGCAGCAAAGCGCAGTCGCGAAAAAAAACATAGAGATCCGGATAGCAGGTTTTCAGCGTTTGCAGCAGCGTCTCGATCACCGGCCGCTGCGAAGGCCAGTGGAAGCAGGCATGGGAATACTGGTCACCGGCCTGACGAACCGTCACGAATTCGTGAGGCACCGCGGCAAAAGTCTCACGGCTGGCAATAACCAGATACAGAAACCAGTCGCTATGCCATTTCAGCGCCGGAATAAGCTGACCGGCTGCGATGAACGCATCACGGCGCACGACATTAGCGCCGACGTTGAATGTAAAAGCCTGGTTGCGGGCAACACGACTCACATCCCTACGACCAAAACATCCGATTTTTTGCGGAAACGGCAAATGAAACACGCGCTCGCCACCCGTGTCGGCGTTGCGAATCCGCGTATTGCCGGAAATCATCGCCACATGGGGACAGGCCTCTAGAGCCGAATGGCACCACTCGACGATATGCGGGCTGTAACTATCGTCCGCCGACATGAAGAATAGATAGTCGCCCGTCGATTCCCGAAGGCCTAGATTAGTCGAAAGCATGACGCCCATATTTTTTTCATTACGTATAAGCCGGGCTCGGGGCACATCGCGAATACGCGACTCGATAAGCGCCGCGCTGTCATCCGTCGAGGCGTCGTCAATAACAATGATTTCGTCAAAAGGCCGGGTTTGCGAAGCCGCTGCATTTATAGAATTCAGGATATAACGGCTGTGATTATAGTTCAGAATTATCGCAGAAAGTGCGGGCGGACGGAACAAGGACATAAATTCTCTTTAAAAATTGTTGCCCATTTTTCAGAGGTTAATCCGCCGCCCGAGCGTTGACAAGGATAGCGGATGCGGGTAGCCAGAATTAACTTGCGCATCGAAATCTTATCGTTCGTTTCGACCGCCGGTACGGTCTGTTTATCACCCGGTTTCATGGAATTATGCATGGCTACCCCCCTTCCTCGCACCAAAAATTTTGCCGAAACACACAGCGATTATTTTTTCGATGCGGCCGGCGCGGTATGCCGCGATCTGGACAAGGATAAAATCGAGCAACTGGCCGACGCGTTAGCTGAAGTCAGGTCGCGCAACGGAAGACTGTTTGTTTTGGGCGTCGGCGGAAGTGCCGGCAATGCCGGACATGCGGTCAATGATTTCCGAAAGCTTTGCGGAATCGAGGCCTATGCCCCTTCGGACAATGTGTCGGAGCTGACGGCGCGCGCCAATGACGAAGGCTGGACGACGATTTTTAGCGGCTGGCTCAAGGTCAGCCGTCTGGGCAAACAGGATGCCCTGCTCGTACTTTCCGTCGGCGGCGGCAATGCAGAACGCAATATCAGCCCCAACCTGATCGACGCGATTAAGCTGGCGCAGGAAGTCGGCGCTCGGGTGTTCGGCATCGTCGGCCGGGAAGATGGCTATACGGCAAAGAGTGCCGACGTCGCCATCTGCATTCCGCTTATCGACGAAAAATGGGTCACGCCGATCTCGGAAGCCTTTCAGGCAGTCGTCTGGCACAGCTTGGTTTCGAACCCCAAACTTCAGGCTCATCAGACCAAATGGTAGCAATGGCAACGCCGCATGCATCTCCACTCGTGACGGCCGTCGGCATGCCGACATTGAAGCCATAACGCATGCGCCGCACTTTCGATTACCTTCTTATAATGGCGACTCTAGCGCCGTTGTTCGTCTTTGTTTCCCAGAGCGCAGGCATTTCTCATATGGCCGCGCTCGGCACGTTACTGGCCGGCATCGGGGCGGCGCATGTTTTTTCCACCACCTATCTGTTTTCGGATCCGGCGATCCGGACATTCTGCAGAACCGAAAAATACGCGTTGATCGCCGTACCGCTTCTGGCTGTTGTCGTCAGCGTCGCAGCGCTAACGATTGCGCCCGTAGGCCTGGCATTCCTGTTCGTTCTTTTTTTCGTGCATTACCAGACCTATCATTACGGACAGCAAAATCTGGGTGTTTGTTCGTTTTCCTCCATTGGCACCCGGAGACGCGGCCTGTCGAAATTCGAGCGCACGACGATCAGGCTTGGCGTGCTGTGCGGCGTGCTCGGGACGTACAAGATACTGGCGCCGGATTTTCTGCTGGATCGCAAAATTTTTCCCTTTAATGTCGCCCTGACCGAAGGGCCGTTCGAATATGCCTATTGGGTCGGGGCCGCACTTTATGCCGCGATTATAACGGCTGCGGCCGGTCACGCCTTGCTGCATTTACGCGCCAATCCGCGATTGGCGACTCTTTATGTCTGCAGCGTGGGGTTTTTTCTACCTATGTATCTTGCCGAAAATTTTCTAGTCGCTTTTCTCAGTTTCGCCACCGCGCATGGCCTTCAATATCTGATTTTTCTGGCGTTCCATGGCGCCGCCACCCGCGCCGTGAAGCCGGTTGCAGCGGGCCTGTCTTTGTTCGCTTTCATTGTATGGCTCGGCACATGGATCTGGACGAACATCGGCCATGTGGTGAACAAGAGCAGCTGGACGATCGGTCACTATACAAATTTCTGGATCGGCGGCGAAATGAACTGGCGGATCGCCGTCGGGCTGATTTTCGGGATGACGCTGGCACATTTCTGGTTTGATCAGAATTTATGGAAGCTGCGCAATCCGGAGCGCAGGGCATGGTTGCTGGAGAAATACCCGTTTCTCACTAATTCTCCCGCAGCCGGCCAATCGCTATCGGTTCCGGCAGTCGAAGATGAACCTTTGTCCATCAAGGATTGTAAAAGACGTCCTGCGGCGTAAGATGGGGATGACGCCTTAAAATGCTTTGAATGGCGGCCGCCCCAAAGGGCATGACCACTCTGCCGTTTGCAGGAACTTGTTCCGCCGAAATAACTTTTTTTCCCTGAAACGTCTTACCGTGCTTCAAAACATCGTCATCTACATAGAACGCGATCTTATCGGCATAGGCCGCGGTAAGCCAAGCTCCGGCAATAGTGGTGCCGTAAACACCAAACTCGTCGAGATGCTGGCCGTCAATATGCGCTAAAAGTCGTGTCAGATAATTCACGCGCGCATCCAGAGCTTGAGTCAGTTTCTCCGCATCGGCGGCAGGCGGCGTTCCGGCTCTTTGCGCCGGGAAAATTGCCGTCAGTTCTTTATGGATCGGCTTGCTCACGGCAAAGCCGGGCAAATAGCGGTCAAGGCAGTCTTGCAGGCTCGCTTGCGAAAAATGTGCGGCATGATCGGCGATGACGATATCGAAGAGCGAAGTGCCTATATCCGGCACCTGAAGCAGAATGCGTGTGGAGTCTGTTCTGATGCCATTGATCTCATTGAAGTAGTTTGCATAATTATAGATATGCTCGAAGCAATGAATAGAAACAATCACGTCAAAACACCGTCCTCGTGAAGGTGCTTCCGTGGTGAACAAGGCCTTGAAATTCGCAATCTTCTCCAGATAATGTAGATTTTTATCGTCGATTTCCTGGCCGTACAGCGCAGCATTCGGACACTTGCCGCCAAAGGCCCTTAAAAAACCGCCGGTGCCGCAACCGATATCGATGGCGTTACCGGAAAAGGATTCGGGGATATGCTGTGCCAGAATGTCTGCAATTTTTTCCGCACGTGTCACGCCACCTTCGCCAAACAAAACCTGGTCCGCCCCACCGGTGAGCTCATACATTTTGTAATCACGGTAAATCCCGTCGATTTCGCTTTTCCAGCACGCATCGGTAACTTTTTGGATCAACCCGCATTGCAGGCATACGCATATCCGACCGCCAGCGACAAAAGGCGTGCTATCCGAAGCAACGCGCGGCAGAGCGCTGAACTCCCGATTTTCATGCCAGTCGGCAGCTCCGCACGACAGACAAATATGCTTGGATTTTTTATTTCTCATACAGGGTCTGAATATATCCGTTTGCGACGTCTTTCGACAAAGGAGGAACATACCCGATTTTTTTTTCCGCAGCCGAACAGTCCAGCACATCCTGCTCGAAGAAAAACGGATTGTCCTGCCGTGCGCTTTTTACGTGGATCGAGCCGGGATCGAATTTCAGATAAGCGCATAAAGCCTTTGCCAAATCAAGATAAGACAGCCGGTCACAGGCGGAGAAATTATAAACTCCCGTTAGTTTGCCCCGGATCAACCGGTCAAGCTGCTCGGATAATAGAGCCGTATTGACCGGCGAAATTGACTGGTCGGCATAAGCGGTAATCTTACGGCCATGGCCTAAAGTCGTTTTCCAGTCGTGAATAATTTTCATGCTTTCAATAACTTTTGAAGGGCGAATGACCAAAACATTTTCCTGACGCAAGTTCTCTTCCGCCATGCGTTTGTGGCGGGCATACGCGCAGACCGGCGCCGCACCAAAATCGTAAATGGCAATCGGCGAGCTGAAATAAACAAGAGTTTGTTCACCCGAAAGCTGTTTGAGAATTTGCTGCGGCAGTTGAGCGTTGAGAAAGATCGATTTTTCAGGATGCTGTTCGCATTCGGCAAATTTCGAAACCCCGATACAATAAACGATGACATCGGCAACGACGATATATTCGCGCAGAGAAGCGGCATCATATCTTACGGTAGTCAAAAACGGATGGTTCCTGGTCGTAAGCCCGAGACAGCCGGGAAAGCGCTGAGAAAACGCCCTGTAGAAGGCGTTTCCGATGACCCCGCCTGCTCCGATAATGACAATCTTCAAGACACTTACCCGTAACCGCCGGTATTACCCGGCGCGGAGATGGCATCCGTGGCAAAGGCGGACCGCCGAAGATGGATTTTACGCCTAAAGCCTGGGGCCCGCATTCCATTTCCCCCTGAGACCAGCCTTGGCGTCTGTCCGGGAAGAAAATTTTCATGAATGATTTTATTTCTGACGCCGCTCATGGGCAAGAAACTTGGACAAACTTCCATGAAAATCAAGTAATATATTATTCCGCCGCGGCGCAGAATAATGCCCGTGTCCATCGGGCTTTAAGCTTGCCGCTACGGCGATTCTTGCTCTACTGTTCCGCCAGGCTCATCCCCGCCGCTTCGCGCGCCGGATCCGCCTGGCAGATATTGAACGGAGTGATCGGTGACGGGTAAATCAGACTGTTGGACGAAAGTTATCAGCCCCCAGCGGTCATGGCTCGACCTGCGATTGG
>JBFWTA010000101.1:0-8300 GCA_050248075.1 Bdellovibrionales bacterium
GCGGTTGTAGAGTTGCTTGAGCCATGGTGGGGCTTCGGTGAACTGGTCGAGGTGCCAGCCATCGGCCTCGACCATGGATTCGGTCAGTCGGGTCGTTACCAGGGCCTTGTCGAAACGGCGGGAAAAGCTGGGCTGTCTGGGGGGCGGGGGCTTTTTATCGGCCATTGCGGCCTCCTTCAGGTCGGCGGGAAAGGATTTACAGAATACCAAATAATGCTTATATGTAAAGAGCAAATCTAATCATATTCAATGCCATAGTCTTTGCTGCATTTTTAAGGTCATGGGAAACGATCTGGATATCCGGCTCAGGGCCGACCGCGTTTTTGTTGAAAATCTGTGCGCGATGACCGGCAAGTCGGCGAGCTCGCTGGCGACCGGGGCCAATATGGCGGCGACGACGCTCAATCGTTTCGTGAGCAAAAAAGCTAAACTTTCCTCGACGCTCAAGGACTCCACCATCGACAAAATCGCCCGGCGCTGGGGGCTGGATTATCTCGATCTGACCGCCTATCGCAAGGCGATCGGGGATGCCTTGCGCGAAGGCCGCGCGGTCCCCGAATTCGGCAAATTTACGGCCCGTCAAGGCAAAACGGGCGGCCTAAAGGAATCCGTACAACACACTTTCGCCACACCGGCGCGCGATGCCCTTATGGACCGCATCATGGGGGCAACATACGATGTATGGTTTCATTCCGAATGCCGCGAGACGGTCGAGTTCGACCGGCTGCCGGGCATCGTGCGGCTTCTTTACAGCCGGGCGAAAGCGGAGGGCAGGCCGCCGGCGGCCGGGGAAATCAAAAAACGCGCGGCCGACATTCTGGCGGTGGTGGCGATGGAAGGCGGAGGAAAGAAGTAATGAAATCTCAACCTAATCGCGCCAAACCGGAATCCGCCGATCCGGAAACCCGCATCGCCGCCGCCCTGCGCGAAAATTTGCGCAAGCGGAAGCAGCAGCAGGAACAACGCAACCCGAAGCAAGAGAAAGCCGATTAATGGACCGCATGCGCATCCGGGGCGGCACGCCCCTCAAGGGAAAGATCCATATCAGCGGCGCGAAAAATGCGGCGCTGCCGTTGCTGGCCGCGAGTTTGCTCACGGATGAAAGGCTTACGCTCGGCAACGTGCCGCATCTGGCGGATATCGCGACGATGGCCAATCTTCTGGGCCAGCATGGCGTGAGCCTTAGTCTTAACGGGGCGCATCCGCGCACGGGGTTCACGGGCCGCATCGTCGAGCTCACGGCGGCCAAGATCGACAATATTACGGCGCCCTACGACCTTGTGCGCAAGATGCGGGCGAGCATCGTCGTTCTGGGACCGCTGCTTGCGCGGTGCGGCGAGGCGAAAGTTTCCCTGCCCGGCGGCTGCGCCATCGGCACGCGCCCGGTCGATCTGCATATCGACGCGCTGCGCAAGCTCGGCGCGGAAGTAACGCTGGATAACGGCTACATCCACGCCCGCGCGCCCAAAGGGCTGCGCGGCGGCGAGATCGTGTTTCCGATGGTCACCGTGACCGGCACCGAAAACGCCATGATGGCGGCGGCGCTGGCGAAAGGCGAAACCACGATCGTCAATGCCGCGCGCGAACCGGAAATCGGCGATCTCGCGCAATGCCTCACGGCCATGGGCGCCGAAATCGAAGGCATCGGCACCGACAAGCTGCGCATTCAGGGCAGGGACCGCCTGCGCGGCGCGCATCATAACGTGGTGCCCGACCGTATCGAGGCCGGCACCTTCGCCATGGCCGCCGGCATCACGGGCGGCGATGTCGAGCTGGTCGGCGCAAAGCTGGAACATATGCACACGGTCGTTCAGCTGCTCGGCGAGGCCGGCATCGCCATCGAGGAAACGCCGGACGGCCTGCGCGCCTATCGCAAGGGCGAGCGCGTCATCGGCGTCGACATGATGACCGAGCCCTATCCCGGCTTCCCGACCGATCTTCAGGCGCAGTTCATGGCTCTGATGTGCGTGGCCGAAGGCGCGTCGATGATCACCGAAACGATTTTCGAGAACCGTTTCATGCATGTGCCCGAACTCCAGCGCATGGGGGCGAATATCACCGTGCATAACGCCTCCGCCATGATCCGTGGTACAAAAAAACTCACCGGCGCGCCGGTGATGGCGACCGACCTACGGGCGTCCGTGTCGCTGGCGCTGGCCGGGCTGGCGGCGGAGGGCGAAACGATCCTCAACCGGGTTTACCACCTTGATCGCGGTTATGAACGCCTTGAAGAAAAACTCGGCGCCTGCGGGGCGCACATCGAACGCCTGAGCGAGCGGGACCAGGCGGCGTGAGGGGGGCTAGGGATTAGGGTTTAGGGGCTAGGGTCTGGGAGGCAGGCAATGGCTTTGCGGGGACATAGAGATCTGGAAGTATGGCGCAAGGCCATGGTTCTCGTTAAGAACGTGTATCTCGGTTAAGAACGTGTATCTCGTCACACGCCGATTTCCAAAAGAGGAAATGTATTGCCTTGCAAATCAAATTCGACGGTCTGCGATTTCAATTCCTTCGAACATTGCCGAAGGCAGGGCCAGACATAGCACGAGAGATTATATGAGATTTGTTATGATTGCGCGTGGGTCAACCGCAGAACTTGAAACACAACTCCTTATTGCGCAAAGTTTGAACTATATTGGCTCCGAGGAACTGAATTTTTTGATAAATGATCTGAACCAAATCGGCAGAATGCTTAGCGGCATTTTTGCTAAACTGGATGCAAAATCGATTCCCTAAACCCCAGCCCCCAAACCCTAGACCCTCATGATGAAGCTAAAAGCCAAAGACAGCGAAGATGTCGAAGTGATCTCAGCCATCCTTCAGGACGCTATCGCCCCGGTCGTGGACATGATCTACCGGCCCGAGGAAAAAGACTTCATCATGATCGTCCAGCGTTTCTGCCGCGACGAAGGCCGGGATTGCCATGAAAGGGTCAGGTCGGCCGTGCACATAAAAGGCGTCACCGGCGTCCGGCTGCACGGCATCGACAAAAACCGCCGGGACGACATGCTGGACCTTCTGGCGGTCATGCCGGTGGACAAGAACGCCCTGCAGTTCGTGTTCGCGGGGGGCGGCAGGATACGCCTGGACCTCGACGATTGGCTGCTGGTTCTCGAGGATTTCGGCGAGCCCTGGCCCACGGGGCGATGCCCGGAACATCCCGGCGAAAATGCCTCCGCTTGACGCGGCCCAATAAAAGCGCCATTTTTCGCCCCCAACAGCAAAGCAGGGGTCTATGGCGAAGGAAGAGCTACTTGAATTCGAAGGCATCGTGACCGAACTGTTGCCCAATGCAATGTTCCGGGTAAAGCTGGAAAACGGTCATGAAGTGCTGGCCCACACCTCAGGCAAGATGCGCAAGAACCGCATCCGCGTGCTTACCGGCGACAAGGTCAATGTCGAAATGACTCCCTATGACCTTACCAAGGGACGCATCACGTTCCGGCATAAGTGACGAAACCGCTTTTCATTCTCGCATCCTCCTCGCCGCGCCGCCTCGCGCTGCTGAAGGATATCGGCGTCGTGCCGGACAAAATCACCGCTGCTGAAATCGACGAAACGCCGCGGCCCCGCGAACTGCCGCGCAGCCATGCCGCGCGGCTGGCGCGGGAAAAACTGGATGCCGTCGCCGCGAAAGAACCGAATGGGCTCATCCTGGCCGCCGATACCGTCGTCGCCTGCGGCCGCCGCATTTTGCCCAAGGCCGAAACGGCGGAGCAGGTGAGGGATTGCCTGAAGCTTCTCTCCGGCCGCCGGCACCATGTCTATACCGGCCTGGCCCTCCGCACCCCCGATGGTAAAATTCGCGAGCGCATCGCCGATAGCGCCGTGGCCTTCCGCCAGCTTTCGCCCGGCGACATCGAAGCCTATGTGAAATGCGGCGACGGGATCGGCAAGGCGGGCGGTTACGCCATACAGGGCAGGGCGGCCGCGCTCATCCGGTTTATCTCCGGCTCCTATTCCAACATCGTCGGCCTGCCATTGTTCGATGTGGCGCAGATGTTGCGCGGATGCGGGTTTTCGGCGAATGAATAACAGGCTTGCACAGGTTGCAACGCCCTTTGCCGGGGGGATAAAACTGGCCGTGAAAGCAAAACCGGGAGCAAAGCGCAGACGCGAAGCCCGCATCGTGGATATCGGAGAGGGAAAGCGGGCCGTCGAAATATCGGTTGCGGCTCTCGCCAGGGATGGCGAAGCGAACGTGGCTATTCTGGAACAAATCGCCGAAGCCCTGCAAATGAAAATGGACAATCTTTCAATTAAATCCGGCGCCGCCGGACGGCTAAAGCATATTGAAATTTTGGGCAACCCATCCGACATTCAAAATCGGATTGAAAAATGGCTTTCCCTTAACCGTGAGTTATTCGATGGCCCAGGCCATGCTTAAATCCTGTCCCATATGCCAGAAACCGGCGGTTGAAAAATTCCGGCCGTTCTGCTGCGCACGCTGCGCCGATATCGATCTCGGCAAATGGCTGGGCGAGCGATACCGGGTTGAAACCAACGAAACGCCAGACGACATTAAGAAACCGAACGAAGATGCTGATATTGAATAAAAACCGGCAGGACTTATCGGCGTTCGGCAGATGCATTTTATCCTCTTATTCCCGTCAATTCTTGCTATAACCGTTCCGGGAGGCTGGACGGCGGGCGAAGCTCGTGCCAACCCGGCCAGGTCCGGAAGGAAGCAACCGTAACACTATTGCTTCGGGTCGTTGCTTCAGCCTCCCACCCAAATCACGAGGCTGCCTTGTCCGAACTTTTCGCTCGCGCTGAACCTGAGGAAACTGACGATCAATCCGGATCGTTGTGGCCCGAACTCGCGACCGCGCCCAGGGTCGAGGCGCCGCCGGGTTATCGCGTGCTGGCGCGCAAATACCGGCCGACGACTTTCGCCGAGCTGATCGGGCAGGACGCCGTCGTCCGCACGCTGACCAATGCCATCGAATCCGGCCGGCTGCCGCATGCCTGGATGCTGACCGGCGTGCGAGGCATCGGCAAGACGACGACCGCGCGTATCATCGCCCGCGCCCTGAACTGCACCGGCGAGGACGGCAAGGGCGGTCCCACGGTGACGCCCTGCGGAAAATGCGATTCCTGCCGCATGATCGCCGAGGACCGGCATGTCGATGTCATGGAAATGGACGCCGCCTCGCGTACCGGCGTCGACGATATCCGCGACATTATCGACGGCGTGCGCTATGGCCCCGCGGCGGCGCGTTACAAAATCTACATCCTCGACGAAGTCCATATGCTTTCGAAAAACGCGTTCAACGCGCTGCTCAAGACGCTCGAGGAACCGCCGCCGCATACCAAGTTCATTTTCGCCACCACCGAAATCCGCAAGGTCCCCGTGACGGTTCTGTCGCGCTGCCAGCGTTTCGACCTGCGCCGTATCGATAGCGCCATGCTGGCCAAACATTTCGCCGAAGTGGCGGCGCTGGAAGAAGCGACGGTCGAGCCGGAAGCCATCAAGCTGTTGGCCCATGCCGCCGACGGCTCGGTGCGCGACGGGCTGAGCCTGCTGGATCAGGCGATCGCGCGCGGCAACGGCAATGTCACCGAAGCCGAAGTGAAAGACATGCTCGGCCTCGCGGATCGCGGCCAGAGCATCGGCCTTTGCCGCCAGGTGCTGCGCGGCGAGATGAAGGCGGCGCTGGAAACCTTCGCCATGATGCAGCAGGCGGGATCGGACCCGCTGCAGGTGCTGCAGGACATGTGCGAATATGTGCATCTGCTTACGCGCGGGCAGGTGCTGCCGGATTATGTAAACGACCGGACGCTGGCCGAATTCGACCGCAGGCTGCTGACCGACCTCTCGGACATTAAAATTCCGGCGCTCGCCCGCGCCTGGCAGATTTTGCTCAAGGGCATCGCCGAAGTGCAATGCGCGCCGCATCCGGCGCAGGCGGCGGAAATGGTGCTTATCCGCGTATCCTATGCCGCCGAATTGCCGCCGCCTGCCGATCTCATCAGGCAATTACGGCAGGCTGCCGGTTCGGCCGAAGCTTCGTCCGCCACGTCGTCTTCCAATGGCGGCGGGCCGGCCCCGCGCGCCCGGCTCGCCGGCAACGGCGGCGCTGCCGTTCTGTCGCCCGCGATTGCCGCGCAGGCGGTTCCGCAGGCCGAGACGGCGGCTAACCCCGCGCCCAAAAATTTCCGCGACGTCGTGGCGCTGTTCGCGGAAAACCGGGAAGGCCAGTTGCATGGCCAGCTCTATTCCAACATTCACCCGTTGCGCTGCGAGCCGGGATTGCTTGAAATTCGTGTCGGCGATCATGCGCCGCCCAATCTCGCCAGCCGCCTCGCCCAATGCCTGACCCAATGGACCGGGCAACGCTGGATGGTTTCCGTCGCCGACAAGGGCGGCGAGCCGACATTGGCCGAACTCGACAAGCTTGCCGCGCAGAAGCGTCAGGAAAAAGCGCTTGCGCATCCCCTCATGCAGGCCGTGTTTACGGCATTCCCGGAAGCCAGGCTCACGGCGCTCAAGCAAAAGGCCGTTGCGCCGGCGGCGGGGGCAAGCGAAGATGCAGTACCCGACGAACTCACGGAAATCGAGGATTGAACATGAATATCGGCCAGATGATGAAGCAGGTTCAGGAAATGCAGGCCAGGATGGGCGAGATGCAAAAACGCCTGTCCGAATCCGAAGTCACCGGCCAGGCCGGCGGCGGCATGGTCGTTGCGACCATGACGGGCAAAAGCGAACTCAAGAAAATCAAGATCGATCCCAAGCTGGCCGTGCCCGCCGAAATCGAGATGCTCGAAGACCTCATCGTCGCCGCCTGCAACGATGCGCGCGCAAAGGCGGAATCTCATATGCAGTCGGAAACGGAAAAAATGATGGGCGGCCTGAATTTGCCGCCGGGGGTTAAGCTGCCGTTTTAGTCGCTACGAATTTATAATTCAGCTTGTGACCCAGATTGTCCAGCATTCCTCAAAATTCGCAGAAGTCTTGTAAGATTGTAGTCGGGTCGAAGAGAGGAGCTGGACAGGTCTGGCCTTAAATTGTCGACTATTTGCATTGCTTCATCTGCATAGCTATTAATTATTTCGCCGCTTGGAGTACGATCTCCGAGCAGGGCGGTTTTTGTAACTATATTTCGATCAAGCAAATCAGGCCGTGAAGTAAAGGCCGTACATAAAGCACCCATCATAGCTGCAACAGCCGGGTATGGATGTGTTCCAAGGTTTGCATAATCGAGCATATGGTTGAGCAACGGTGCATTCAGTGCAGAAGGACAAGTTTCGGCAATATTGCCAATGACATAAAACGCTGCCTGATGTGTGCGTTTGCCATCAGGCTCAGGATTTTTAAAAGCTTTTTCTGCCAAACCCAATGCTGTTGCTGCAAGATCGGGACGGTCAGCCGCTATAGCGCTGATGGCCTTGTATGTGCCATCACTGGCAGATAAGAGCGAATAGTTCATAATAAGACTGTTAACGATCCCACCCATAAAATCTTCGTTAACCAGTTGTGGAATCATTTTAGAGATTTTACCTAATGCCGCGTTGGCTGCATCCCGAACTTCATCATGCTCATCCGATTCACCTGCGAAAATAAGCTTCGTCATTAATTCCTCGTCCATAGTTTCAGGTGCCGCTATTGCAATTTCCCCTATGGCATTCATGGTTTCTTTTATGGGAAGCCAACGCGGGTGATTGAGAGAAGGGGTAACAAGATTCATTGCCGCCTGTGCTTGGGTTGGTACGTTCTGTGCAATAATAGTTAGGGCCCGAAATGCTACAGGCCAATCTCTATAATTGTCGCTGAGCGCTGTGGGGGCGATTGTATCGATTGCAAGTTTAGCCAGATCAGGACGTGCGGCGAGCAACGCCTTAAGCGCGGGGCGACTTTTCGCTTCATCCCATACATCGTCGAAATCGTTTATGACTTCCCGATCAAGGTAACCTGCTCCGGCAATTAATACTGCGAGGTTAGGGTCAATCAATTCCGGTCTCTTCGTTATGGCTTGTGCAAGCGCATGATAATGACCCGAGCCACGCGTAATGTGGTCTGAATTGTTATGAAAAACCTTGCTAATAAAAGCGCCAGTTAATTTTTGCATATAATTTACCTTTACTCGCTATGGCAAAAAATGAATATCTTCATGATCACATTAGAGGCAAGTCGCGCAATTAAAAAACCACATTTATTGTTATATTTCATAATGTTATTTTCAATCTTCTGCTGTAGTGTAGCGATATGTCCCCTCTCGACCAACTCATGAATCTTCTCGGCAAGCTGCCGGGGCTGGGGCCCCGGTCGGCGCGGCGGATGGTCTTGCATCTGCTGAAGC
>JBFWTA010000102.1:0-8284 GCA_050248075.1 Bdellovibrionales bacterium
GGCAAGACCGGCAACGCCCGTTCCAAACAGCAGGAGCGACGCGGGGATCGGGGTGGCCGAGGCCGAGAAGTTTCCGGCTTCAAAGGAATTCTGGCCGCTGCCGAGCCTGACCGAAACGATGCTGCCAAAAACGCCCGTAAAGCTGATATCGGTCTGCGTATCGAAGCGGCCGGGAGTCGGATTCCCGATCTGCGCCAGGATATCCGCGCCGCTGAACGTATAGTTGACCGCCCGCGAATCCGTAATCGTGATGCTGTTATAGGCGTCGATGCTACCCCAGCTAAAACCGAAAACATTTTGATTGGCCGCCAGCGTAAAGGTCGCAAAGCCGGGATTGCCCGTTCCGAGAACCGCAAGATAGTTATTGTCGTATAGCGAGCCCTGCAAATCGAGATAATTGTTAGGGGAAGACGAGCGCGGGTCGATGATGAACGCATTGTTATTCAGAACCAGGCTATTGGGCGCCGGACCGTTGAGATGAATATTGGGATTCAAGGCGCCGCCGATGCTATAGGAAACATCCGTGCCCAGATTGCCCAGATTGACGTTGAGAGTCGCGGCATGCGACGAAGCGGCGAAACTGAAAATCGCGAAAAGCGCGATCGAAAATAAGCGGATGTTCATGTGGCTCTCCCAATACATTGGCCGTGATTTATCGGCCACATGTAAAGCACCCTTCAATGAAACAAACAATACACCAAGCATAAAAACCGGCATAAAAAAGTATTCCGGAATAATTCTCAGGCTTACCGGCCTTCTATGTTATGGTTAATTTCAACTTGCGGTAGCCGATATAGCGTTATTATTAACCGTACAAAACAAAAGCGGCGAAGCCCCACCGCTTCGCCGCTTTCGCCCTGGTGCCCCTACCAAGTTCTAGGCATGCATCTCGTGCTTGTGCCGAGTCGCGGCGGCATTTTTGCCGGCGCGGACACGCTGTGCATGCGATTGGCTGCGGCCGCCGATGCGGCCTCCCTTGCGGCTGGAAACGCGGGATTCCGCCTTGCCCCTGCCGGACCCGGATTTTTTTCCGCCGCCGGATTCCTTGTTAACGGTTGCCCAGGCACGTGCCGCGGCTTTCTTGCGCGGCACGCCGCGCCGCTCGTATCCTTCTTCGATATGGCGCGCCTTGCGCTTTTGCTTGTTGCTATATGCCGCCTTGCTGCCCCGTGCCATCTGCGTGCCCCAATGATGCGAAACGGATGTTATGCGGGAAATGTATCTTGGCCGGAATAAAATTTATCTGCCTCTTGTATGGTTAAAAATAAATTTTTGCGAAAGAAGTCGAGTCGCCCCTGCGGCGATTTCAGGCGCGGCGCCATGGCGCAAATTTTCGGGATGTTTACGGCCGGCCTTGTATCTTCCGCTGTATTTTATCGGATAAGGACAAGATCCGGATTTCGGATATTCTCATCATGAAACCGGTTCCGGCGAGGCCGCCAGCGCAATCAGGACCTGAGCAAAATCATTGCCACGATGTAATCGGCCATTCGGCCCGTAAGACGGCTCAACGCCTCGGCTTGCGACGAAGGCGAAGACGAAGCGGCGGCGGCAAGCGAAAGCACTTCCGTCCGCAGGGCGCCTGCCCTATCGCGCACTGACAACTGGGCCTTAAGGACAACATCGCCGCCTTCAACACGATTAAACTGCTGAATATCGATCTCGACGACATAGCGCGGCAGAATGCCGCTCGTTTCCGATTCCGATACGATGGAGGCATTCGGCATCCGTTGCCTCATGTTTTCGGCAAGCACGCGTTCGATCATCCGGTCCAGAGGCGCGGCCCAGCGGTTTCTTTGGTCGATATCGATACGATAAAGATTGCTTTGGCTGACGATATCCGGCCGATCCAGATAGCGCGGCAGGCCGGGGCGCTGAATCTTGAAGCTTGCCGTTATGTGCGAAACCTGCGCGCCGGGCACAGGCGCCAGAGTATAGTAGGCCGGTTCAGGCGACGTTCCACAGGACGCCAGCCATATCAGGGCAAGACAGGCCATCAGGCGTTTCACGGTCCCTCCTTCCCGATGCTTTTGCCCTGCACGATGGCCTCGGGATGGCGTTCAAGGTAATCGGCCAGCAGCCGGATGGAACGGGTGGCGTCATTGACTTCGTCCATCACGCGCTTGATGTTGCGCTGAAAATCCGAGCCGTTGCCGTATCCCGTATCGATGGAAGCCAGAAATTCGTTGGCATGTCTTACCGCCTGCTGAAGCTGGACGGAAATCTCCGGCAGCCGTTCCAGCGCAGGCGACAGGTTTTCCCTGGCCTTGCGACTGACATCTTCCGCATTGGCCAGCGTGGCGGAGAGCGAACGCATCGCCTGTTCCATTTCCCTGCCGCCGAAATTTTTGTCGGCGGACGCCAGCAAGTGATTCAAATGCCTGCCAATATCGTCGAGCGGAATGCGATTGAGTTTTTCCGCCACATCGCCGAGCGCGCCTGCGATATTGTCGAAACCGCCGCCGGCGCCGGGAAGAACGATCGAATTCCCCTCCATCGTCACGCCGCCCGCGGAGGATTGCGGCACGAATTGCAGCGACAGCACCTGCTGGCCGCCGATCAGGTCGCTCGAAGCCAGTTTGACCCGCATGCCCTTTTCGACAAGATGGCGTAAAATTTGCGTGGCGCCGGTATCGTCGCCAGGCCGGGCGCCGAAGGCAAGATCGGGCTGGATATTAAAAGCAACTCTTACCTTCGGCTTTCCTTGCGCCGGGTCGACCAGAAGCCTGACATCCGTCACTTCGCCAACCGGCATGCCGTAAATCTGTACCGGCGAGCCCGGCGCCAGATCCTTGATCGGGGTTTCAAAATTCGTCACGCAAGGAACGACATTTCCATCCGCAAGTTCGGCGGCCTTGCGGTTGTCATAAAGGGGAAAGGTCGAATTGGCGGAAGCCGGCGGGGCATCCGGATCGCCGGGCGGCATCATAAAGGCAATACCGCCGGCGAATACGGATTTCAGCGACTGGAATTCGATATGCAGCCCGCCGGCCAGCTTTACCGTGAAACCCGAAGCATTCCAGAAACGGCTGCCGGCGCGCACAAACCTGGTGTAAGGCTCGCGCACCAGTATGCCGAGCTTCATGGGACCATAGCCGTCGCCGATATCGTAACTGAGAACCTCGCCGACATGGATGTCGCGAAAGTAAACCGGCGAGCCGCGGCCGACCGGTCCCAGCCGTTCGGCCGTAAGGTTAAAGACTTTACCCGCGCCGTCATCCGGCTGGACCACCGGCGGCTGGTAGAGACCGGTAAATTCGGTTTCCCGCGTGCCGCCCGGCGCGCCGGGATCGAGCTGAATATAAGTGCCGGTCACCAGCAATTGAATGTCGGGAATATTCGTCGTGTTGAAAGCCGGCCTGACGATCCAGAAACGCGCGTGATCGGTCAACAGCGCCCTGGCGCTGCCTTTCATGCGCGCATGCACAACAATGCCTCTGCGGTCGGGCGCCAGCGTGATGTCCTCGACCGTGCCGAGCGTGACAGCCTTATATTTAATCTGGGTCTGACCGACGCTTAATCCCTCTCCCGATTTGAAAGTGATCGTAAAGGCCGGTCCCTGCTGCATGTAGGATCGCACCGCAAGATAGCCCGCGATCACCGCCGCAATAATCGGGATTACCCATACGGCTGAAAAATAACGGCGGCGGATCATGGCCCTGCCCGAAGTTTCTGGCGGGTTCTCGGGAATATCCGGCGACGGGAGCTCCGGCGGCAATTCGGGAGGAAGCGGCGCCTGCGGCATTTCTTCTTCATGTTCTCCGGTGGACGCTACGGACTCCGGCCGCGAAGGGCGCGCATGCATTCGATCATGCGGATTGCTCATGCCGCCACCGCCGCGCGGCGCGGCGCCCTGGCGCTGGCGGCGTCCCACATAAACCGCGGATCGAAACTGGCGACGGCGAGCATCGTCAGCACCACGACGCTGCCGAAATACATCGCCCCGACATTGGCTGTGATCTGCACGAAGACGCCAAAATGGACCAGCGCCACCAGAATGGAAACCATGAAGATGTCAACCATCGACCAGCGGCCGATAAAATCGACAATACGATAAAGCCGGGTGCGGCCACGCAGATGCGCCGCCGAACCGCGATGCGTTTCAATAAGCATATAGGCGATGGACACCAGCTTGAATAACGGAATGGCGATGCTGGCGACGAAGACCAACAAGGCCAGAGGCCACAGCCCCACATGCACGAATTCGCGCAACCCGCCGAAAATCGTATAGGACTGCACCTTGCCGAATTTGGATACCGTCATGACCGGAAACCAGTTCGACGGAATGTAAAGAATCGCGGCAGCAACGGTGAAAGCCCAGGCACGGTTGAAGCTGTCAGGCTTGCGCGCATAAAGTTCGGCGCCGCAGCGCGGGCAATCGTCATGCGGACAGCCGCAGGATACTTTGTGGCATACATCGCAGCCCAGCAATTCCCGCCCCGTCCCGTTCGCCGTCTTGACGACCTGCCTGCGTTCCATTTCTTCCCATACCGCTTCGGGATCGAGCGCGGCATCGATGCCAGCCATTGCCACCATGACCCCCGCCAGCGCATAAACAGCGATGCCGATATCCACCTGCATGATCGCCTCGAGGCGCATATAGGCCACGAGAAATCCCAGCATGAAAACTTCGATCATCGTCCAGGTGTTGAGGTGCTTGAGCCAGCCGAACAGATGCGCGATCCAGTGTGGCGGACGTTCGAGGCGCAACGCGACCAGCACGATAAAAAGCCCGAGCAGCTTGATAAGCGGCATGACCACGGTCGTGAGCGCGACGACCGCGGCAAGACCCCATATATTTTCATTGTCGAGCGCAAACAGCCCGCTCGACAGATTGCTCACGCGAAAACCGCCGTAGAGGCGCGCTTCGAGAAACGGCGCCGTAAGGGCGACAACGTAAAAGAATATGCCGGCAATTGCACAGGCCAGCGCACTGTCGAAAGGCCGGCTGCGAACCCTGCGCAATACTTTTTCGCACCGCGGACAGCACTGGTCGAAGCCCGGAACAGGCAATGAAAGCCGGCTGAACAATCCGCAATCCGGACATTCATGTACTGTCGAATATAGATTTTTCATATATTAACCGGCGCCGATTTCGATTTTACTTTGCTTTGCAAATAAACATGCCTGACGATTGTGTCATTAATAATTTTTCCCATGTAAAAGCCGAATGCGTTTTTCGGTTTTGTCCGAATTTTTTCAGGTGAAAATTAACCATAATGCCGCCCGTGCTTTCTCTATGGCGACCGGCGCGTCTTTCCTGCGCGCCACGCGGCCTCGTGCTTCGCGTTGCCGCGCCGGTTTACCGTTTTACGTACGGAATTTTTATTCCTGCTCGCTTATGTTGCACATTAACTTTCACACCGGAAGCCTTGAGATCAGGAGGATAAAATGACCAAGCGGCAGGAAAGAATGACCCTTAACGCTCTGCGTATCTTTGGAGGGCTTCTTATTATCGCCGGTTGCGTCATTGCAGCCAGCACGGCTTCACGCGCAGTTGGCACACTGAATGCCGAAGATTTCGTCAACAAGGCTTCGGTGGGCAATCAATTCGAGTTGGAATCCAGCCGTATGGCGCTGCAAAAAACCAAAAACGATGAAATCAAGGAATTCGCCCAGCAAATGGTGAACGACCATACGGAAACGGCGACAAAGCTTAAAACCACCCTTTCTCTGCCGGATGCGGAAGTGCCCATGCCGAACAATAAACTCGATGCGAAGCATGAAAATATTCTCAAAACCCTGCGCGAAACGTCCCCCGGCCAGGCTTTCGATAAAAAATACATCCAGGCTCAAAAAGAAGCCCATAACGAAGCTATCGCGCTTTTTAAGACCTATGCAGAGAACGGCGACAATTCGCCGCTCAAAAGTTTCGCCACGGAAACCCTTCCAACCCTGGAAGAGCATCGCAAGATGATTCCTGAAATCAAATGATTTTCAGCCACTTAACATATGTTTTACATCTTTCGAATTAACACGCTAAAGTAAGGGAGCCGGGCGGGCGATTTTCGGCCGCTTCATTCCCGGCTGTATTCCATGCGAATACGGTTTAAAAAGGTTGCTGAATGAATTTTGCGCGTTTTCTTTTACCTCTGGCTCTCGCACTCGGGCTTCTGACCTTTATCCTTCTTCCCCTGGCCGACCGGCTGTTCACGGGATGGGCGGTGACGGACGTGAAACTGCGTTCGGGTCTTATTTTTTCGACGCTCGTGGATGAATTGCCGGAAGCCTTCAACAGCGGCCGCACCGCCAAGCTGGACGCCATCTTCACCCGCCTGGCCAAGGACGAAAGGCTGATCGGCATCGCCTATTGCGATCATAACGGCACGCCCCGTTTCCAGAATAATGCCTTTCCCGAAAGCATCCGCTGCACCGGCGCGCCGAAAGACGAGCATCCGGAATTCACGCAGAAAGAAATTTCCGGCGGGCCGGTGATGGTCGGCGCCTTTCCCGTGACTTCCACCGACATTCCGGCGCTTTCATCCACGCCGCGCTATATCCTGATCGTACACGACATGTCCTTTGTCGCCCGCCGGGGAGCCACGACGCATATTTATCTTGTCGGCTTCATGCTGTTCATCAGCATACTCGCGGCCGTCATCACGATGATCATCGCGCGTTTCACGTTAAGCCGCTGGGTGGTGGGACTGCGCGATTACGTGCGCACCGGCAAGCGCACTGCCGGGCTTTCACGCGAAACGCTCGGCATCGCCAGGGAACTGCAACAGCGCATAAGACAGATCGAGCGCGAGCAAAAACGCAATTTCATGGTCGCCCGCCCGGAATGGTCGGCAGCGGCGCTGCATGATTTCGTAAAGAACAACCTGCCGTCCGAGCAGCTGATCGCCGTGTCCTACCGCCAGCCTTACGCCCATCATCACACACCGGACGGCGTTACATGGTCGATGCCCGCCAGCGGGCTGGTTACGGCGCTTGAACCTATCATGAAAGCCTGCCGCGGCACATGGTTCGCGGTCGCGAGCGGCGACGCCGACAAGGATGTGGTCGACAGGGACGGCGCCATTCTCGTGCCACCGGATCAACCGGCCTACAAGCTCAAAAGGCTATGGCTCAGTGAAACGGAAGAAAACGGATTTTATGCCGGCCTTGCGAACGAAGGGTTATGGCCGCTCTGCAACATTGCCTATGTGAAGCCGCATTTCCGCGCCGCCGATTGGGCGGCCTATGAGGAAGTGAATCGCCGCTTCGCCGCCGCCATCGTCAAGGAAGCAAAATCGGACGCACCCATCGTGTTCGTGCAGGATTACCATTTCGGCCTGCTGCCCAAGCTGATCCGCGAACGGCTGCCCAACGCGGTGATCGTTTATTTCTGGCACATTCCCTGGCCCAACAGCGAGCTGTTCGGCATCATGCCGTGGCACAAGGAATTTCTGGAAGGCATGCTGGCCGCCGATATCGTCGGCTTCCACACGCAGTATCACTGCAACAACTTCATCGATTGCGTCGACACCTATGTCGAGGCGCTGATCGACCGCGAACATAACACCGTCCGGCGCGGCGAAGACCTCTGCATGATCCGCCCTTACCCGATCTCCATCGCCTGGCCGGACATGAAGGCCGAGAATGTTCCTTCAATTCCCGAATGCCGTCACCTTCTGCATGGTCTCGTCGGCATACCGGACGACGAAAAAATCATTCTCGGCGTCGAAAGGCTGGACTACATCAAGGGCATTCCCGAACGCCTGCATGCCTTCAGCCTGTTCCTGGAGCGCAACCCGTCCATGATCGGCAAGGTGTGTTTCGTCCAGATCGCCTCGCCCTCGCGTTCGATCATTCCAGCCTATGCCAACCTGCACCAGGAAGTCGAGGATATGGCGACTTCGGTCAACGCCAAATACAAAACCGAACGCTGGCGGCCGATTCATCTGCTCAGCCGTAATTTCGGCCAGCAGGACGTTTACCGCTTCTATCGTGGCGCCGATGTCTGCGTGGTGTCATCGCTGCATGACGGCATGAACCTGGTCGCCAAGGAATTCGTCGCTTCGCGCGACGACGACCGTGGCGTGCTGATTCTCAGCCAGTTCGCCGGCTCTTCGCGCGAACTGGTGGATGCCCTGATCGTCAACCCGTATAACGAGGAAGAGCTTGCCAATAATCTCCAGCGCGGCCTGACGATGAGCGCGGAAGAACAGGCCATGCGCATGAAAAGCATGCGCGATCATGTAAGATCGCATAATGTATATGCATGGGCGGCCGAGATTCTGTCCGATGCCGCCCGACTGCACCAGCGCCGCCGCTTTGACGTGCTGCTTCAGCACCTCAA
>JBFWTA010000103.1:0-8239 GCA_050248075.1 Bdellovibrionales bacterium
ATTTCGCCGTTCAGGCACGCACGGCGGTAGCTGAAAAACCGCGCTTCGTCGGCGAGGGTATCGGCGGGCGACGGGTCGACAGCGGCCAGCCCGAGCATACGGAGCTTGGCTTCCAGATAGCCCGGCAGATCGAACATATACCGGTCGGAACGAAACGCCGGACGAAAGAACCTTTTGAAATCCGGATTTTCGGCAAGGAACGGCGCGGGAAATTCCGGGCCGACTTCATAGGAGTTTTGCCAGATACAGGGCCCGATGGCGGCGACGATGTGTTTACGCGCCGCGCCCAGTTTTTCCATGGCCTCGACTGTGTTTTCGATCACCCCGGTCAACGCGCCGCGCCAGCCCGCATGCGCCGCGCCGATCACGCCGGCTTTTTGGTCCGCGAACAACAAAGGCCCGCAATCGGCGGTGAGGATGCCGAGGGCAATGCCCTTCTCTTTTGTCACCATCGCATCGGCCTTCGGACGCTTTTCCAGCGGCCAGGGCTCGCCTGCCGTTAAGACGTCCGGCGAGTGCACCTGATGGCAACTGAGCAGCCGGTCAGGTTGCGCGCCCAGCGTTTCCGCCACCCGTCGCCGGTTTTCGGCAGCCTGTTCCGGATCGCGCTCCGACAGCCCGCAATCCAGGGAAGAAAAGATTCCCTCGCTCACCCCTCCCTGCCGTGTAAAAAATCCATGGCGGATAGAAGGAACGGAGTTGAGATTGATTGCGGTCAGCGGATCAAGCATGACTTAATCTTGAACGATAATGTTTTCGATGAAAAGATAATTGGGCGGTTCTTGATGAGGGGGCTAGCCGCCAGAATCGCCCTAAAACCCCGCCACCCCATCCAGCCCTTTTCCCACAACGCCCATCGCCTTGAACAGTATCCCCATTTCCGCGGGATTGGTAAGACGCTTCAAGGCTGCATCTACCGCCACCGCCTGCTCCGGCGGCGCGTTGTGCTTGAGCTGCATCGCTCGCATATCGATGCCGAGCGTCTGAAGATATTCCCCCTGCCCGATCGGTCCCATGACTTTTGCGCCCTGGCTTTCGGCCATTTGCCTTAGTGCCGTGAAATCCACATGCGCGGTAAGGTCGACTTCGCCGGGACGTTCGAGCACATCGGCGTGCCGGTGGCCGGACACCGCCTGCACCGTGCCGCGATGCGGCGGCGCCGCATAACCATAATCGATCATCAGCATTGCGCCGCCCGCCTTCACGACATGCTGAGCCAGATGCCGCATGAGCGACATGGCGGGCAGCGAAATTTCATGCACGGTACCCGCGGGCGCAAGACGCAATTCTTCCGGAATGAAAAAATGGTATGACGGATCGGGTGCGGAAAGCACAAAAACCATTTCCTCGCCATCCGTCGTCACCATCCTTTCGCGCCAGCCTTCCGCCGTCTGCTCGAATTGCCGCACCGACAACGCGTCGAAAAATTCGTTTGCAATAATCACTGTGGGCATGGCTTCTGTCGCGGCAGACGTTGAATCAACCAGAATTTCATGAATATCATTGATAAAAACAGGGGAAAAACCGTTCAGTTTTTCCTTTTGCATCATGCGCAAGGTCTCGTTGGTTTCCAGCAGATGCAGTTTCATTGCCGCATGAAAACCTTGCACCTTCGCCGTCGCGCGCAATGCGTCGGCCATGAGTGTTCCGCGGCCCGGCCCCAGCTCCAGCAGCATAAACGCTTCCGGCCTGCCCATCCCTTTCCACGCTTCCGCGCAAGCCAGGCCGATAAGCTCGCCGAACATCTGGCTGACTTCCGGCGATGTCACGAAATCGCCTTTGCGGCCCAGCGGATCGCCACGGCGGTAGTAGCCATATTCCGGATGCTGGAGCGCAAGCTCCATATACCGCCCAAGCGGCATCGGCCCGTTTTTTTCGATCAGCGCGCGAATGTGATCGCGAAGCGGGTTCATCTCAATGGCGTTTTCTCGTGCGCCGCTCCGAACGCAGCACCAGATAAAGGCCGAAGAGGATCATCGGCAGGCACAACCATTGCCCCATCGTGGCGCCGGCCCAGAGAAAACCCAGCTGCGGGTCCGGTTCGCGGAAAAATTCCAGCGTAAACCGGAATGCGCCATACAGAACAAGAAAAAGGCCTGACAAAAATCCCGGCCGCGCGCGCCATTTCGTCCGGCGCGATGCCAGATACATGATGATGCCGAGAATAAGGCCTTCCGCCAGCGCCTCGTAAAGCTGGCTTGGATGACGCGGCAGATCGCCGCCATGCGGAAAGACCATGCCGATGGCCGCATCAGTCACGCGCCCGTACAGCTCGCCATTCACAAAATTGGCGATACGCCCCAGGCCCAGCCCGATCGGCGCCACGCAGGCCAGCACATCGGTAAAGGCGAAAAAATTAATATGCCGGCGCCTAGCGAAAATCAGCGCGGCGGCCGCCACGCCCAGCATGCCGCCATGGAACGACATGCCGCCATGCCAGATCTGCAGCATCTCGAGCGGATGCGAAAAATAGTAATCCGGCTGGTAAAACAGCACATAGCCCAGCCGTCCGCCAATGACAGTACCGATAACGGCCCAGGTCAGGAAATCATCAAACTGTTTTGGCGTAGGCCCCTTTGGATTTTGTCTGGCAAGGCGCAGGCAGTACAGCCAGCCCAGCACGAAGCCGGCCAGATAAGCCAGCGCGTACCAGCGAACAACGAGAGGCCCGAATGAAACGGCCACCGGATCGAGCGGCGGAAAAGCAAGCGCCAACATGAATCGACCTCTTGGAGAGATGCAGGACAGGCCGAGGCATGTTATAGGGTTTGTTATTCATCTCAAACAGAATCCGGAAAGCCGGAACGATTACGAAAGGAATCAACATGCGCGAAAGTCACACCTTTATGGACGACATGATGAAGCTGTCGGGAAATATTCTCGGCAACCTTCTCGGCGCTCGCCACGAAATGCGCGCGCAAGCGAAACAACGTCTGGATTCCCTTGCGCGCCAGCTGAATCTGGTAAGCCGCGAGGAATTCGACGCGGCATTTTCAATGCTGCAAAAAGCACGCGTCATGCAGGACGAACTTTCCGAACGGCTGGATTCCATTGAGTCCAGATTGGGTATGTCAAGCACAACCGCCGGTGCAAAAAAAACAAAGCGGCGTTTACCTTCGTTGACAAAAAGTAACACTCGCAAAAAACGGAGTTAACATTTTTCAAACTGCTGAAATGATTCAAAAAACGAGTCATTTGAATCCGTTAGCTACATGAAAATATTCCGGCTTCACTTTCATTTGTGTGACTCAAAAAGCACGCGACAACTCAGACTCCGGTTTTGGATTCCATGATGCTTGCAGCGCAGTCTTGAATTTTGATACGCGTGTGTCCTTCGTCCTCGGGGGAGGTTACGCATGTCGTTCTTGTCGGCTCACGATTCAGTCCTGTCTTCTAATCCGCTCGATATCCTTGAAGAGATAGTTACCGCGAACGAATGGATGTTCGATCGCGCACGCGACGACGAACTTATCGTCGAGCTCGCCGGCCGGTGGTGCCATTACCGGATGTTCTTTGTGTGGCAGCGCGAAATTGGCGCGCTTCAGTTTTCATGTCAGTTCGACATGAAAGTGCCCGAAGCCAAAAACAACGACGTGAACGATCTTCTCGCGATCCTCAATAATCGCCTGTGGCTCGGCCACTTCGATCTCGAGCCGCAACAGCACACGCCGCTGTTCCGCTATACCGTGCTCGCCCGCCAGGGCCGCATGCCGGGCGTGGAAACGCTGGAAGACCTTGTCGAAATCGCGCTTACGGAATGCGAGCGCTTTTATCCCGCGTTCCAGTTCGTCATCTGGGGCGGCAAACGTCCGGCCGAAGCCATGGCGGCTTCGATGATCGACACGGCAGGCCGGGCATAAATAACCTTTGTCGACGCTTCAGAAACCGGAGCCTGTCATGCAGGCCCCGGTTTTTTGCTGCGCGCGGTCAAAAGGCCTGCGTCTTCAACAAGCTGTACATGTATTAAACATCTTGAAAAACCGTCTCGAGCATGATACATTATAGCTAGATTATCTAGATTAATGAGGGGCCCATGGACTGGCAACTGGCAGAAGCAAAAAATCGCTTCAGCGAGCTGTTTTCACTTGTCATTGGAAGGCAGCCGCAGCGCGTTCGCCGCCGTAATGATGCCGTCATTATTTTGGATGAAAAAGAATATGAGCGGCTTAAAGGTAAGCGGCGCACGTTTAAAGAATTTCTTCTGGACGGCCCGGATCTCGGCGACATCAATATCTCGCGCGACAAAAGCCCCGTGCGGGACGTGTCTTTGTGAATTTACTACTCGACACCTGTGTCATATGCGAGATACGTAAGGCGAAAGGCAGTCCGGCCGTGCGCGAAGCCGTGCAAGCTCTGCCTGCCGACAGTATATTTGTAAGCGCTATTTCATTGGGAGAAATCGCCAAAGGCATGGAATTACTGGCCGCCGGGCGGAAGAAAAGGGAAATTCATTTATGGCTGGCGGAAATTGACCGCGAATTCGATGATCGCATTATTTCCGTGGACAGGGATACCGCGCGTATATGGGGCGAAATAACCGCCCGCGCCCAGAAAAAAGGCATCCAGATACCTGCCGTGGACGGCCTCATTGCCGCCACAGCTTTGCGGCGTGGCCTTCATGTCATGACCCGAAATACCAGACATTTTGCAGCCACGGGCGCGCTTATCATCGACCCCTGGCAAGAGACTTGAGTAGCGCCCCGCCCTTCGCGTAACCTCTCCTTCCATAGCCCAAAAGGAGATTTGATATGTCATTGCGCACGCAATTCACCGACGCGCTTAAAAAAGCCATGCTTGAAAAGGACGAGCGCTCCGTCGCCACGCTCCGCCTCGTGATGGCCAAGCTCAAGGACCAGGACATCGCCGCCCGTCCTTCCGGCAACACGGAAGGCATCAAGGACGACCAGATTGTCTCCATGCTGCAAGGCATGATCAAGCAGCGCCGCGAATCCATCGAGCTTTATCAGAAAGGCAACCGTGCCGATCTGGCCAAACAGGAAGGCGAGGAAATCGCCGTCATCGAACGCTTCCTTCCCAAGCAGATGAGCGAGGATGAAATCAAGGCCGTCATCGCCAAAATCGTCGCCGATACCGGGGCCAAGGACGTAAAAGACATGGGCAAAGTCATGGCCGAACTCAAAAAGAACTACGCCGGCCAGATGGATTTTTCTCAGGCGAGCGCGCTAGTGAAAAGTCAACTGGCGGCTTAGTCAGCCGATGGCCTTCCCTCCCGCCTTCCTCGACGAACTCCGCAACCGGCTTTCGATGTCCGAAATCGCCGGCAAACAATTGCGCCTGACGCGCGCGGGACGGGAGTTCAAGGCCTGTTGCCCGTTCCACAACGAAAAGACGCCGAGTTTTTACATCAACGACGACAAGCAGTTTTTTCATTGCTTCGGCTGCGGCGCGCATGGCGACATTATCGGTTTCACCATGCGCCATGACCGGCTGAGCTTTCCGGAAGCCGTCGAACATCTCGCCAATCTTGCAGGGCTCGAAGTGCCGCGCGATACGCCCATCGAGCGTGAAAAATTCGACCGCGAGAAACGTCTTTATCAACTCCTCGAGCGCGCCACAGCATGGTTTGAGGAACAGCTTTTTTCCCTGTCGGGCCGCGAAGCGCTGAATTATCTGCATGGCCGCGGTCTGAGCGACGAAGGCATCCGCCGCTTCCGCCTCGGCTATGCGCCGAACGACGGTCAGTCTCTTATTCGCAAGATGCTGGCGGAAAAATACACGATCGACGAATTGATCGATGTTGGCCTCGCCAAAAAATCCGAGGAGCGTAACGAGTGCTTCAGCTTTTTCCGCAACCGGGTGATTTTCCCCGTCGGCGACCGCAAGGGCCGCACGGTGGCTTTCGGCGGCCGCGTGCTGGGCGACGGCGAACCGAAATATCTGAATTCGCCGGATCATGTCCTGTTTCATAAAGGCCGCCTTCTTTACGGTCTCTCCCGCGCCCGCGCCGCACTGGCGCAGAACCAGCCGCTGATCGTCGCCGAAGGATACATGGATGTGATAGCGCTGGTGGAAGCCGGTTACAGCGGCGCGGTTGCGCCCCTTGGCACCGCGCTGACCGAAGATCAGCTCGCGGCCCTCTGGAAACTCCTGCCGCCCCCGGAAACACGCGATCCCTCGCGCGATTACAGCCCCCTTCTCTGCTTCGACGGCGACAATGCGGGCTGGCGCGCAGCCTTACGGGCAATGGAACGTGCCCTGCCCCTGCTCACCCCTGCGCAGACGATCCGCATCGCCACCATGCCCGCGGGACAGGATCCGGACGATCTGATCCGGCAATCCGGCAAATCGGCGATGGACGCCATCCTGAAACAGGCCAAGCCGATGATCGAGATGATCTGGGACAGCTCGCTCGCCAATCGCCGGATGCAGACTCCCGAAGATCGCGGTGCCTTTATCGCGGCGCTCAAGCAACGCGTCGGTCGCATCGGCAACGAGGCATTGCGCAAGCTTTATCAGGACGACATCCAGAAGCGCCTGGCCGCCGCGTTCAACTGGGGCGGCGCCCGCACCGGCGAGGAACGCGGCCGCGATTTCCGTAAAGGTGCCGCTGTCACTCCGTTCACCCGTATTTCCCGCCGGCCGCCGGCATCGCCACGGCGCCTGCGCGAACGGGTCCTGCTGGCGCTTATGATCAATCACCCGCATCTGTTCGATGAATTCGGCGAGCATCTTGGCCACATCGCCTTTGAAGCATCCGAAATGGAAAGCCTGCGCCAGCGCGTGACCGAACTCCTCGACGGCAATCCGCCACCGGAGCCGGACGACATTTACCGGCATCTGGCCGAAGCCGACGATCCCATGGCGGTTACCGCGCTGGGCGAAGTCCTGTCGGAATCAACCTATATGCATTTCGGCGATGCCCGCCCTGGATCCGCGCCGGAAGCGGCCCGCAAATGCTGGAAATCGGTCTGGCACCATCTACAGCGCGAAAAGCTCCTGGCCGACCACGAAAGCGCCCGCCGCCACCATGCCGAGGAAATGAGCGATGACAGTTACCGCCGCCTCATGGCCCTGCGCGAGCAAATTGAAAATCTTAATTATGTGTCCGACAACGAAATGAATGAAGAAGCCATATAAAAACTACGACATCGGCGTAGGCGGAAAACAGCGATTATTCACTTCATCACGAATCTGTTGGGCCCGACCTGGATCTGAAGAGGCGGTTACATTCAAGCTTGCTCCGCTGCTCCCCCATTTTCGTTCGGATTGGTAAGTAAGACTGTCCGATCCGCCATTCATATCAGCCGCATCGGTCGTTTTTGTTGTTGTTCCCGGGTGATAAGTGCTGTGAGCTTCTTCCTCAGCTATCCAGCCAGTTTGCTTTTCACCTGAAGTCGTAATTCCTACAACCCTTCTTTCCGTGCGGTATGGATCCTCGTACGTGCCATGGTTGGTAATATGCTCTCCAGTATCAGAGCAAATCCTGACATTCTGTCCCGACGCCACTTCACTTGGATCAACCTGTGACATAGCCAAATTAGTGAGTTTCAGGCTGTTGTAATTGGATTTTGCGTCTTGCATAAATTCTCCATATCCTTATGCCGAACTGCATTAATTCTGATTTAGGTACGTATCTAAACGCTTAATTAAAATTATATATATAATTCAATATGTTAATCTTGGAGCAGCTATGTCTGTTTCAAGTATTTCCTCAATTATTTGGTCTATAGGTAGTATTCCGAAACGAAAGCCCTTATATAAAAACTGAACCACAGCCCACAGGGCATTGTGGTATTTGCATTTTCTTATTTGAATCAGCTTGTTATCGCAGCTATGTTTCACATCACTTGAGTCTCGGGAAGTCATAGATGGTCAGCAAATCCAAGAAGCCGGCAAAATCAGCAGCAAAAGCGAAGCCTAAAGCCAAGGCGAAGCCTGTGCCTGCCAAAAAACCCGTGGCCGCCAAGACCAAGGCGCCGCCGCCCAAGGCTGCCGTCAAATCCGTGCCTCCCGCCAAAACCAAGGAAGCTGCGCCTTCGATGGCTGCCAAAAAGCCTGTCGTTCCCGTATCGCCGCCGCCAAAAGTCGAAATGAAACCCGCCAAAAAACAGACCGTCCTCGACCTCAAGCTTGACGAACCCAAGCCCGAGGACGACAAGGCCGAAGCCCCGATCATCGAAACCGCCGCCGAGGCGATCAAGAAGATGATCAAGAAGGGCAAGGATCGCGGTTACGTCACCATCGACGAAATCAACGCCGCCCTGCCGCAGGACAAGAT
>JBFWTA010000104.1:0-8198 GCA_050248075.1 Bdellovibrionales bacterium
AACCGCATTATCGTCGAGCTTCCGGGCGTGGACGATCCTGAACGCATCAAGAACCTGATCGGCCAGACCGCAAAGCTCACTTTCCGTCTCGTCGATGAAACGGCGACTTCGAACCCGGCCGGCTCCCTGCCGCCCGGGACCGAGCGCCTGCCTTCCACCGAAGACGGCGGGCGTTCGTATGTCGTCCAGAAGCGGGTGATGGTTTCCGGCGATACGCTCATCGACGCGCAGCCGTCATTCCAGGACGGCCAGCCGGTCGTCAGCTTCCGTTTCGATTCAGCGGGCGGCCGCCGTTTCGGCGAAGCGACGCGCGCGAATGTGGGGCACCTGTTCGCCATCGTGCTCGACAACAAGATCATCAGCGCCCCCGTCATCCGCGAACCCATTCTGGGCGGCAGCGGCGTTATCTCCGGCCATTTCACCACGCAATCGGCGCAGGACCTCGCGCTTTTGCTGCGTGCCGGCGCCCTGCCCGCACCGATCAAGATTCTCGAACAACGCACCGTGGGCCCAGGCCTCGGCACGGATTCGATCAAGGCCGGCGCCATGGCCAGCGTCATCGGCCTTGGCCTCGTCATGACATTTTTCGTGATCACGTACGGGCTGTTCGGCATCTTCGCCAATATCGCGCTGCTGTTTAACATCGCGATTATTTTCACGGCCCTGTCGATGCTGCAGGCAACGCTCACGCTACCCGGCATTGCGGGCATTGTGCTGACTATCGGCACAGCGCTTGATGCCAATATTCTGATTTATGAACGCATACGCGAGGAAACCCGCCTCGGCCGCTCGCCCATCGCCGCCATCGACGCCGGTTACAGCCGCGCGCTGTCGGCCATCATCGACGCCAATGTGACCACGCTGATCGCCGCCGTGCTGCTTTATATGTTCGGCTCGGGCCCCGTAAAAGGTTTTGCGGTCACACTCAGCATCGGCATCCTCGCCTCGATCTTCTCGGCGCTGATGACGGCACGGCTATTTGTCGTGTGGTGGCTGCGCGCGACGAAGCCGAAGGAAATACCGATTTAAGCCGCCTTCAGCGTCCCGCCTACGCGGAACCGGTCCATATAGGTCGGCAGAATAACCTCCAGCGCCGTCGGCGCGATGCCGATATCGCGCAACGTTTTCGCCCCGCCCTTTACCACATTGTCGGTCTTGAGAAGTTCCACCTGATCGCGCGTCAGCATCGGCGCCATTGGCAGCATTTCAAGAATTGCCGCCTTGAATTTCGCCAGCCCCCACGGCAGATCCACCAGCCGCCGCTTGCGGCCGATCTCGTCCAGCATGATCTCCAGCAACTGCCGGAAGCTGTAAACCTGCGGCCCGCCAAGCTCATAAACCTGTCCCTGCCATTCCGGCTTGGCCAGTATACGCGCCGCGGCTTCGGCGATGTCGCCCGCATAGACCGGCTGAAACTTCGTCCCGCCGCCGCCGATCAAAGGCAGCGCGGGGAAAATTCTCGCCATCAAGGCAAACCTGTTAAAGAAGTTATCCTCCGGCCCGAACACAATGCTGGGCCGCAAAATGGCAGCTTCCGGAAAAAAGGCGCGCACGGCTTTTTCGCCCGCCGCCTTGCTGCGCGCATAGGCCGAGGCCGAATGGGCGTCGGCGCCCAACGCGGACATATGCACAAAACCTTCCGCGCCTTGCTCCCGCGCCAGCCGCGCGATGCGCGCCGCGGTTTCGACATGCAAAGCCTCGAACGTATTCCGCCCGCGCTCGTATAAAATGCCGATCAGGTTTATGACCGCGTCCGACTGCCCGATCGCCCGCGCCACCGACGCATCGCTCCGCACATTGCACGCCATGGGCACGATCTGCGCCACATTGCCCGCAGGCTTGAGCTCCAGCGCCGTTTCGGGATTACGTGTCGGCACCCGGACAATATACCCGTCCTGCGCCAATCGCCGCACCACCAGCCGCCCGATAAAGCCCGTGCCGCCGAAAAGGGTAAGTTGTCGTGACTGAAACATTTTAACAATCTCCGGTTGAATGTGGGGAGCATAAACAGGCGCGCTTAGTTTTAAAAACAGACATTAATGAAGGTTATTGCTATTGAAAAAAACAATAAACTAACCAATAAATCTAGCAAATAATTCCTTGAATTTTTAGGAGAGATAGCTATGCGTGATGTTCAGTCTCCAAAATCCGGTCAGCACCCACTTAAAATTTTTTCAATTCTTTCCCTGGCAATGGTCTGGCGGAACAATATCAATGCAGATATTAATAATTTAGGAAAACTTACAGCAGGGATGGCCGAAGCAGAACGTGAAATAACCGCCTTGGCCCCTATGATTCAAACAGGTAAAATTAAGATTGCTTTCGGTCGCACCAAAGAACGCTCCAGGATCGTTGATGACGAACAGGGAATGCGAACATTTATTTTGACCGCCGACCGCCCAAGCACGAAAGAAACCTTGGCCAAAGATTTAATACATTTAATGGGTATTCATAACCGGCTTGTCCAAAATTAACTGAAATTTTTTCTGCTTTGCTTCAGCCCTCATGCCCTAGCCTTGCACGCCTAGTTTGAACAGCACACAAAATCTCAAATAGCTGAATTGAAAATATGTTTTTCAGTTCATTTTTTTCTATGCCCCTGAACCGCCAAAGAAATTTTATTATTGAAAATGGGCAATAAACTATCTAAATAAGATAACTCTATATGGCATAGATTATCCATTTAGTGGGATCATTTCTGAATTTGCAGGAACATTTCCATGGGCGATTTAGGTTTTGTCGGATCAGTGAACGAAATAGATAAAGGTCAGAAAGCTTCGCTGCTTATAGGTGATGTTGTTGTTACCAGACTGCCCGGGGACAATGAATTAGCCGACGATCTTTGTGCAGGAATTGTGAAAGAAAATATTGATCCGTATAAATTGTATATCCGTGGTCTATACGATAAGCTGCGCATTGTTTTTGGTGAACGAGGCAAACCTTCTGCGGTCAATTTTACACACGATGGCTCTACCCAGCTGGTTCTTAATCCCCAGCCCCCTAGTCCAAAGACCCCGAGAGACCGTCATTTGGCCAGAGAACTAGTCACTTTGTGGCGGCAAATCGCTGGCCCTCGATTTTAATTAAAGCATTCAATACCCTTGCGATTAAGTCAAACTCCGCCTAGTTTAGCCCGCCAAGCAAGGCCCAGGTGGCGGAATTGGTAGACGCGCAGGTTTCAGGTACCTGTGGCAGCGATGTCGTGGAAGTTCGAGTCTTCTCCTGGGCACCACTCTTGACAGTTCGTCAGGTTGACGAACTGATCGAGGGGTTTTCTCAAGGAAAATCTGAGGCTTGGGCCTTTCAATTCCAAGTTCGAAAAGATCAAACCGAGCAAGGCTCGTTTTTCAGCGATATTCGAACTCTTGAACAATTGGGGTGATTTCGAGAGAAGTGTCACAATCCCGCATATAGCCATTTTAAAGTCGCTGTCGCCGCCGTTATTGCGGTTTATATCGACGCTCAGGTTGCGGCGGCGCAAGTCCAGTTCAAGCTGCTTCTTGTTGTAGACATCCGGGTTGATATGTCCTTCCAGCAATAAATCAGTCAGCCGGTCGATCTTCCCCGTAATGTCGTTCATCTCAAGCTGCGCGGCGCGGATACGCTCATGGTGGAAAGCCTTCTCTGCCTCGTGGTTGCTGCGTACGTATTGCAGAATTTCCGGCAGATGGGTTTCGGGAATGTGGATGCTTTGGACGACCTTGGCGATCTGGTTTACGACCACTTCTTCCTTAATCCACATCTTCTGGCCGGGATAATCCGGGTCACTTACCATCAGATAGATGTATTTGCCCTTTTTAAGGTCACAGGTGGCCTTTTTGCCGGATATGGCACACGTGACCATCCCCCGCAGTAAAAACTTCTCACGGGTTTCTTTTACGGCCTTCCAGGGCTTGTTTTGCAGGCGGGCCGTGACCTTCTGGCATTGCTCGTAAAGGCTGCGGTCGATAAGGGGCGGATGGTTATGAGGATAGAGCTTACCCTTGACCTTCATAACCCCGTAATAGAAAGGGTTGGCGATGATGTCGCAAACCGTTTGCAGGGCAAGTTCATGGCCTCTGTCGGTACGCAAGCCCCATTTCACGGTTTTACGGCGCAGTTCCCGTAAGGATGTAGTGCCAAGCGAATATTCCTGAAACATCCGCCGCACCAGTGGAGCGCGGGTCTCATCAACAACGATCTTGCTGCGCCGCCGCTCCTTCCGGTCGGCTTTCTTGCGGATGCCGCGTGCGCGTGCGTCTTCCGGGTCGTATTGGTGGCAATAACCGACCGGGGCCTTGGCAATCCAAAGGCCGGTTTCGATCTTGTGGTTGATGCTGCGCTTGATGTTGTCTTTCAACTGGTCGGTATAGGATTGCGCCATAACCGTTCCCATATTGAACATAAGCTTTTGCATCGAGTTTGAATCCTTGTCGATGCTGTAGCCTTCGCGCACGAAATGAATTTCAAGCAGGTCTTTTTCCATGAGGGCATAGAACATCGGATGATGCGTAAAGCTGCGGTTGAGGCGGTCAACGCAATCCACGATCAAGGCGATACGCCGCTTTTGCTTGCCGATATAGGCAAGCATCCGCTCAAACTCCGGGCGGTCGCGTTTGGTCGAACTTTCCGTTATGGAATAAATCTGCTCGACCTTCATTCCCTTGCGCTCGGCATAGGCTTGGCTATTGGCAAGCTGTGCGTCCGGCGAATAGCCGTCCTTCTGGCTTACATCGGATACACGCGCGAGAATGACGGCGGGCTTTTGAGATAATTCTGTCATGTGCGCCTCGCTAAATTTTGTTGAAAGAGATTCGACAATTTCTGATTTGGAAAATCAACAGATAACCGCAGTAAAATCAGTTCGAATTATGTCTGCTTGGGGTCTAAAAACGCTCTCACTATCTAGGGATTGTGGCTGTCATTGATTGAACCAATATCAGTTAAATCTTCCATCGCTACGATCTTCTCCCGCTCGTTAATTTTGTAGAGCAGCCAGACAAGCTCTCCCAGATTGCGAAGCGCGGCGGTTGCTTCTTCCTCGCTCATCGGGTCGTCATGGCGGCCCTCATTCAACTTCTTTTGAAAAGCTGCGTAATCAATATCTTTAATCATGCGAGGCTCCTTTCTGTAAAAATGTGGGATTGAAAAACAGGCAATAAAAAACGCCGCCCCCGGCAGGAAACGGCGCTGGAAATTAGGAGCGGCACTCTCCGCCCCTACTTATGCTTGCTGGCAACTTTTTTGTGGCCGCCTACTTGCGGCCACGGAAGGACAAGCCGCCCCTTGGCGGCGCAGGCCGCAGCGAGCCGCCACGTCGCGTGTCTTTGGTTATTAAGATTTGTTATTGATTAATCACGCGACATAACGGCGGCGGGAGCAACTTTTCGCGCCCTCGCGAAAAGACAATTATTTATGGGGATTAGCTTATATTTTTTAATGTCGGGATTGCGTTATTTGCTAGAGCGTTGGCGACAAGGGTGTGTTGTTTGACCGTTTATATGGCAGCATGTATCAAGTCTGGAGCGGCCATAACCGAAACCTCAAATAAGAGGTATTGTTGACGCATCAAGTTAGACTTCTTGTTCTCCTTATTTGTACAGCTACTTTCTGCTGGCCACCTCAACGGGCGCATGCTGCGAGCGAAGAAAGTACTCTTGTTGCAATGGGTTTATGCAGTGAGATGGAGCGCCTAATCAACGTATTGGTTGACTATACGCAAACAAAATGCATTCCCGTCATGAATGGCGGTTCTGGACTTTCATTTCTATTTATAAGCTCTCAACCAGTTTTTTCAGTCGATGCATCCGTCAAAGCATGGGCATTAACTGTGGTTGGCGCATATGGCCATACTTTTAATCCGCGCCCTTCTTACAAATTGGACAGCATTTATTTGTCGGACCTCTCTCTTATTCGTGATCAACGCACCGCAGAGGCTTTAAAAGGCAGCACTGCCAAAAAACTACAAAAGCAAATCTACGATGGAAAAATTGAACTTGAAGCAGCATGGAGCCAAATCAAGGCTAATATGAAGCCCTATAAGATTCCCGAGAAAAGCGCGAAGATTCCTTAACTATTAACTTGGCTTTGATGGCCTATACCTAAAGAGAATGACGCGGGGTATGAATGGCAGCAACAGCAACGCGCATAGTTGAATTTGGAGTTCGGAAAACACGAAATTCATCGAAACCAGCTTGACGTGCAGTACGCTCGATCATCTCATCCGGGTATTTAAAACTGCTTCCGGTACGGAAAGAAGCTCCTTTGGGAAGCCATATATCGTGAGGGCCAAGATCAAACCGAACATCTTTTTTTGTAAACAGTTCTTGTGCCAATAAGCGCCATTGTGGATACCATACCGTTTTATGCTCAAAATCGTCGGGATTAAAATTCTTTGTTGGTAGGTCACGCTTAACTCTTTCCAAAACGGTCATTTCCATTGCGTGATAGGATGGGTGTTCATATCCGGCATGGATTGATTGTTCGTCTTCGTTGGTATCGTAATCGAAAACGAAATAACCACCGTGTTTGGCTAATGGAGCGGTAAAATGCTTCATCGCTTTTGCCAATACTTGTTCGGGCGTTTCACGCGGCAGATCGACAACTAAATTTCCAAGCGTAATACCAAAGAGGTTTATAGCTGCTTTATCAGAGGGCGCGGGAAGTTCGGAAAAGAAATTACCTATGAATGTGCTTGTACTAAGCTGTATTTTTTCCTGCTTTAATCGTGCGGTCGCAAGATTAGAAAAAGTGTTGCAGAGATCGACAAATATGATCTTTTCGAAATTAGCGGCACGCAAGATAGGTAGAACTTTACGTTCAAAAGAATTTATAGACCCTGTGCCAAGGTCGATGAATGTTTTGGCGTCGGCTACAGCTTGTCCGATCTGCGGGGCAGATTGCCTAATTATCTCTATCTGATCGTGATATGGATAATAAAATTTGGTTGTAGCAATGAATTTCGTCCAATGCTCATCACCACGGACTTTATCATCGGGACTAAGGGCGCTTGAAAAACAAAACCTGCCTAAATGCCCTTCACGAAATCTGAAAAACATATCGACGACGCCATCATAAAATTCCTGCGTTTCTGCATCGAATTTTGGTGTCGACAGGTCCCATGTTTGCAAAGAGGAAAAGTTAGCCATTATTTGGCCCCTTGTTTATGCGGCGGAGGTGGATTGCACTGCGCCCAAACAATTTCAAAAAAGTCACGGAAAGCCGTTGCAAGCTGTTCCGATTCAATAATCGTAATTTCACAAATGCTGCCTTTGTATTCGATCAAACCAAGCTTGTTGTTATAAAGATAGAATGTATTTGGTTTGAAATGTTCTTTTGGAAGCCAACGATATTCAACGTAGCTCGTATAAGGATAATTATAATCACCTTCTTTTAATAAGGCGCGGCAACTAACCTTGTCGGCAATACGCGCCATACGAACGCTGTGTCGTTCGCCGCGTACAGTGTAATATTTTTCAACCAGTTCTTCATCGCAACTGCTAATGCAGATAGTCCCGCCGTCCTTGACTGTCTCGTACACATCTTCAAGGAGATCGGTGATGGCGTGTGGGCTGCTGAAACGGCGGATATTGGTTTCCCGGCGCGATACACGATCATTGGTGCCAAATTCGATACCAAGGCCCTCAAAATAATTGACTAAGGTTTTCAACGTTTCATCACGGGGCTTCACGGCGTCGTTTTCAATACGCAGCAAGGTTTGTTTGGCGATGCCAGTGGCTGCCTCCACGTCTTCGCGTGATACGTCTAACTGCGCAGGGTTAAGCGGTTTATCCGCCGTCAGCATGCCATGTTCTAAGCTACGGCGAACGGCTTCTGTTAGAAAATTTAAGTTATTGGCCATTTGCGGCATAAATCTCAAGTTTCAAAAAATTGGTTGCTACTTGAAGCAGACTTTAAATCCAAAGTTCTTACTAGTCTTAAGTAGAAATTACTTTCAGAGAGTATTTTCTGCAAGGAATCAATGGTTAACTGCCGCGGCGCTGGCCAACTTAACCATATTGGGTAATGCAAGGGCCGGATGAGCGGCGCTTCAATAGGGTTAGACGAATGTAAGGTGATGTATGGAGTTATTGCTAGGGTGTGGACTCAATAACAGGCCCATCTGCGTATAGCAAAAAGGTAAACTGCGGCCAAGAAGTTGCGCGCTAGTTTATCGAAGCGCTGAGAGAGACGACGCATATCTTTGCAGCGGCAAAAGA
>JBFWTA010000105.1:0-8127 GCA_050248075.1 Bdellovibrionales bacterium
TGTTCCAGCGCGGGATCGTCGTGGAATAATTCGTCCTCGTCCGCTCGCTCGGCCCGCACAAAAAAAGTATGCGTGTTATAAAGCGAGACGGCGCTTTCCAGAAGAAAGCCGTCCAGCGTATGGCCGGGGTCGTTCATCTTGCGGCCCCAGGCGAAAGTGGTGCCCCAATTGTTGGTGCCGAACGGCAGGTTGTAGGTGCCGGAAACCGTAAGGCGATTTTCATCGACACCGGGCACGAGTTGCTCCGGGCTTGTGATGTGGCCGAAGCTGGTCTGGAACGACCAGTCACGAGCAGGGTTGTAAGTTATGCGCGTCGAATAACTATCCAGCTTAGGCGCCTCGATGTCATAGCGGTGCTGATCCGGCTCGCGTCCTTTGAAGCCGGAGCCCTCGATTTTCCAGTTATCGTAAACATATCCGGCCGTGAGCACGCCGAAAACGATATGCGTGCTGTCCAGCCAGTGATGCGTGATCGGGGCTTCCGGATTGTCCATGCCCGAAAAGCGATGCATGAACGCAGTGGGTCCCAATGCCGGTTCCCCCGGCAGACCTGCATATAGGAAGGCGGAAGATTTATCGGATATGCGGTAACTGTAGGTTCCCGCCAGTTCCATGAAGAGATCGTGTGGATGCTGCCGATCCACGAGTTCGGTCTGACCGTTTGCCGTTTCACCGGTGGCAAAAAGCAGCGGGTAGCCATTGGCGCCCATGAGTGGATCAAGCGAAATCATCGAACGCAAACCCAGGGTCGACCGGTCGTCTACCGGCCGTTGGGCCATCAGCATTGCCATGCTGGTACTGAATGTCTTGCTGGCGCCGCGCGGGCCGCCTTGATTGTCGTAAATCCCGTTGACGAAACCATGCGCCATGAAATTCCAGTTGTCCGCTGTGAAATGCGGCCCTTCCATGGGAGTTGAATCCGGTTGCCAGCTTGTCCCCGAAGCCTCGCGCGACATGGCGTAGGGACCCAGGGCGCCTTGCATGTCATGCATCATATGGGCTGGTTCCGCCGGGGCGTAGTCCTGCCCGGGGCTTTCCGCGACATTCGTGCTTCCATGGTCCGTGCCATGATGCTCCTGAGCCAGAAGCGGTCGCGCCAAAACGACAACAAAGAACGCGAGGACGATATAAATGTGTTTCATTGCGTCTCCGGATTATCCGGGGTCGATAGAGCTTCGAATTAAAGTAACCTTTCCGATAAGTTTTTGCTATCTTTATGCGTTGTCCATCTTGTCCGAAGCCTTATGCACGAATCCTCGCCGCTTCTTACCACGCTGGTCGCCTGTATTCTGACCGCCTTTTTCTTTGGCATGATCGCCAAGCGGCTGAATCTGCCCAGCATTGTGGGTTATCTGATTGCCGGCATTGCCATAGGTCCTTATACACCGGGCTTTACGGGCAGTGTGGAAATTGCGTCTCAGCTTTCCGATATTGGCGTGATCCTTCTCATGTTCGGCGTAGGTTTGCACTTTTCCATCAAGGACCTGATGACTGTGCGGCGTATTGCCGTTCCCGGTGCCATTATTCAGATGCTGGTCGGTACGCTGTTCGGTCTTGCCGGCGGGTTGCTGGCGGGTTTTACATTGGCGGAAAGCCTGTGCTTCGGATTTGCCCTGTCGATTGCCAGCACCATCGTGGCTTTACGCGGTTATGAAAATCGTGGCCTGCTGCAAAGCGAAGCCGGCAAAATTACGCTGGGCTGGCTGATCGTCGAAGATATTGTTGCGGTCGTCATTATCGTTTTGTTGCCGGTCCTGGCTCCTCTGCTGGCGGACGGAAAATCAATCGATTTGCACGAGCTTGGATTAAAATTCGGATTGGCGCTGATTAAAATCGGAGTGTTCGCGACACTCATGATCGTGTTCGGCAGACGTTTGCTGCCGCCGCTTCTCGTCATGATCGCAAAAACAAAATCTCGCGAGCTTTCGGCTCTGGGTACTCTGGCGATTGCCCTCGGTTTTGCCTATGCTGCTTATGCGATCTTTGATGCATCGTTTGCGCTTGGCGCCTTTTTGGCCGGATTTGTGCTGAATGAAAGCGAGATCGGTCATAAATCGGCCGAGCAGTCGATTCCCTTGCGCGATACTTTCGCTGTGCTGTTTTTCGTGTCGGCGGGCATGCTGTTCAACCCGTCCATTCTTGTGGCCGAGCCGCTCACGGTTCTCATGGCGCTGACGGTCGTTGCTGCCGGAACCGTGGTAGCGGCCTTCGTGCTTATGCGCCTGTTCGGCCTTTCGGCCAAAACGAGCATACTGGTTTCGTTCAGCCTGGCCCAGATCGGCGAGTTCTCGTTTATCTTCGCGGGCCTGGCCCGCTATCTGGAAATAATGTCGACGCATTTGTATGATGTCATTCTGGCGACGGCCTTGCTGTCCATTGCCATGAACCCATTTCTGTTCCGGTTTTTGGAAAAGTCCCGGGGGAGATCGCGGGCAAAGGCCGCCTGAAGTCGCCATAATTTATCCACGATCGCCGCGTATTGCTGCCGGCTGCGGGGGACTGAAAAATGAACAACAACTGTTCGGGGCGCGACACCATTCTGGCGGCATGCATTCTGGCGCTGGGATTCGGGCTAGGAAGCTTCTTTATCGGCGCGGGTGTGGGCGAAGGGCTCAGGCATATTCATCCGCCGCATGTCGTGACCGTCAAAGGTCTTTCCGAACGGCTGGAAAAAGCCGATCTCGCGTTGTGGACCCTCCAGTTCTCCACCACCGGCAACGACCTGAACGGGCTGCAGGCCAAGCTGGAGGGTGATATAAAAAATGTCGTCGATTTCCTTAAGGGCCAGGGCCTTGATGGCAATGAAATAACCGTCGAGAAGCTCGACGTCGTCGATCTTCTCGCGCGCCAGTACCGCTCCGCTGAAATTCAGAACAACCGCTTTATTCTCTCGGCCACAATACGTGTTCGTTCGGATAAGGTCGATCTGGTGCAGGATACCGGCAAGAAAATCGGCACGCTGATCAAGGTAGGCGTCATTTTTAATTCGAACGAAGGCGGCAATTCGAATGCGCCGCAATTCGTCTTCACCAAAATCAACGACATCAAGCTCGCCATGCTCGCCGAAGCCACGAAAAATGCGCGCGCGGCGGCGGAACAGTTTGCCCGGGATTCCGGCGAAAGCCTGGGTAAGATGGTCGAGGCCAATCAGGGAATATTCTCCATTCTGGCCGCGGACGGCACGGGCATGGGCGGCGATAATTATGCCGACCAGACGTCCGAGAAATCCCAGATCATGAAAAAAATCCGCGTGGTTTCGACGGTTAAATATGCGCTGTCGAATTAACTTCGCAGGTCGGTTTGGTTAATCCGTATGTTGTTTGCAGATGCAGCAAGCCTTAATGCAATGAATTAACCACGAATAGATTCGCTGAAATTATTTTCATACTCTATCTTCCCGCATGAAACCGGGACAGACAGACCTATGACAGATAAATCGTTAAACTGGCATTCGCTCGCGAGCGACCCGCGATTCAAGGAATTGCAGCGCAGGAAATCCGGCTATCTCAAACGCCTGTTCGTGTTCGGCATTGCCTACTATTTCATGTTGCCTGTCGGCGCGGCATGGCTCACGGATATTTTTCGTGTCCAGCTCTGGGGGCCGATTAATATTGGTTTGATTTTTGCCCTGTCTCAATTTGCCGTGGCCTGGGGCATCGCCTGGTGTTACGCGAAGAAGGCAGGCACGTTCGACGCCTCGGCCGAGGCCATCGCACGTGACGTGCAGAAGGGCAGGGCCTGAGATGAAGGTGTTTGCTCTTGCCCTTTTTGCATTTTTGCATGCGGCGCCGGCCTATGCGCAGTCCGTCGTCAATCCGCGTTACACCTGGCTCACCTTTGGCGTGTTCGCGGCGATAATTTGCCTTACGATGTTTGTCACCTGGATTGCGGCGCGTAAAACCAAAACCGCCGCCGATTTTTACGCGGCGGGCGGTGGCATCAGCGGCCTGCAGAATGGCTGGGCGATAGCTGGCGATTATCTGTCGGCGGCGTCGTTTCTCGGCATCGCCGGGCTTATTTCTATTTACGGCTATGACGGTTTTATGTATTCGGTCGGCTGGCTGGTTGCTTATATAACCGTTCTGTTGGTCATTGCCGAGCCATGCCGCAACATCGGCAAGTTCACGATGGCGGATATTCTCGCGTTTCGCAATCATCCGAAAGCCTGCCGCACGGTAATGGCGGTTTCGACCATAACGGTTTCGGCGTTCTATCTGACCGCGCAAATGGTCGGCGGCGGCGTGTTGGTCAAAAGCCTTATCGGCATCGATTACGAAGTATCGGTAGTCGTTGTGGGCATCCTTATGCTCGCCTATGTTATTTTTGGCGGCATGGTGGCGACGACGTATGTGCAGATCATCAAGGCCGTGCTTCTTGTTATCGCTTCGACCGTACTCGTGATTTTGGTGTGGGGGCAGTACGGCTTTTCGTTGCCGGGGTATCTTGGCGCGGTTGCGGCCGATCCAAAAGTGCAGGCGCGTGTTGCCAGCCTGCTCGGCGATGCCGCTACCAACATGACCGCGCAGCAACTGGGGCAACGCTTCTTTGAGCCGGGGCTCTATTTCAAGGCGCCAATCGACCAGATATCGCTCGGTCTGGCCCTGGTGTTCGGAACGGCCGGTCTGCCGCATATCCTGATGCGGTTTTTCACGGTGCGCACCGCGCAGGCGGCGCGCAAATCGGTCATCTGGGCGATGGGCATTATCGGCGGGTTTTATGTGCTCACGCTGTTTCTCGGTACAGGCGCTGCGTTGCATGTAGGTCCAGCCCAAATCGCGGCTTTGGACAAAGGCGGGAATATGGCGGCGCCTTTGCTCGCGCAATATCTTGGCGGCGGCGCGGATTCGATGCTCGGCAATCTCATGCTTTCCTTTGTAGCGGCGGTGGCCTTCGCGACCATTGTGGCCGTGGTTGCTGGGCTTGTGCTCGCGGCGGCATCGGCCATGTCGCATGACATCTGGGTTGGCGTGATCAAGGGCGAGCACGCAACCTCGAAACAGGAAATGCGCGCCGCGCGTATCTGTTCCGTTATCGTCGGCGGGATGGCCATCACCATAGGTGTTCTGGCCAAAGGCCAGAACGTGGCACATCTGGTCGCGCTGGCTTTCGCCGTGGCGGCTTCGGCCAATCTGCCGGCCATTTTCCTCACGCTTTACTGGAAACGCTGCAATACCGTGGGTGTCGTGGCGGGCCTCGTCGTCGGCACTTTGACGGCCATAGGTCTTGTGCTGGTTTCGCCCAACATGACCTATCCCAGCTTCCTCGGCCTCAGCGAACCGCTTATACAATTACGTAACCCGGGTATCATTTCCATACCGCTCGGGTTTCTGGCCGTCATTATCGGTTCCTTGCTGACACGCGACAGTCGCGCGATGGAAAAATGGGACGAGCTGGTTGTGCGCGCGAACACCGGCCTTGGCCGCTCGAAAACGGCAAGGCATTAACAACCACGCGCCGTTCAGGCGCGGGTCTTTTCCTCATATTGCGCGAAGGCCTTGATGGCATCCGCGGCATACATGAGGGAAGGGCCGCCGCCCATGTAAATCGCCATCGCCAGCGTCTCCAGTACTTCCGCGCGTGTGGCACCCGCCTTTATCAGGGCTTCGCTGTGGAAGCCGATGCAACCGTCGCAATGCGCTGCCACGCCGAGAGCAAGCGCGATCAGCTCCTTGGTTTTTTTGTCCAGCGCGCCGTCTTTTGTCGCCGCCTGGGCCATTGCCGAAAATCCCTGCATGGTTTCCGGAATTTCCTGACGCAGCATTTTGAGCGACTGGGACAGGTCCTTGGTGATTTCGGGGTAGGTTTTGCTCATAATGATCTCCGTTGTTCGGAATTATATATTAGATATTACTAATATAATATGTGCGCCATATTAGTTCAATGGCTTTTTATAACAAATTTATTGACAAATATGCGCAAGTTTTTTATATTAGTAACCCCTAATATAAAAGGGGTCGATATGAATATGTCCAAGTCCATTCTGTCGATACGCAAAAATGCCGGGAAGGCGGGGACCCTGCTCAAGTCGTTGGCAAACACAAAGCGGCTGATGATTTTGTGTTTTCTCAATCATCAGGCCATGACGGTCAACGACTTGGCCGAACAGGTAGGACTTTCGCAATCGGCATTGTCGCAGCATCTGGCAAAAATGCGCCGTGACAAGCTTGTGACGGGCGAGAAACGCGGGCAATCCGTCTATTACCGCATCGCAAAGCCCGAAGTGCATGCTTTGCTGTCTACTCTTTATCTTATTTACTGCCGCGAATAACCACCAACCAGCGAGGATTTCATGCCGCAAGCCGTTACCGCCGCACAATTAAAAGAATGGCTGGACAAGGACCAGGCCGTTCTTGTCGATGTCCGCGAACCCGCGGAATATCGGGCGGAGCACATTCCCGGCGCTATCCTGCTGCCACTGGCGCGAATTGACCGCAATACTCTTCCCGCACATACGGGTAAGAAACTTGTTTTCCAGTGCCGTTCGGGCAAACGTGGCGGCATGGCCTGCGATAAACTTTCTTCCCTGGGCGGGGGAATGGATGTTTACAATCTTGATGGAGGCATTGTGACCTGGAGCGAAGCCGGATACCGGGTCGAAAGATCCGGTTCATTCGTCCTGCCTCTGGATCGCCAAGTGCAATTGACGGTCGGCCTATGCGTGCTGACCGGCAGTGTTCTGGCCTATTTTGTTCATCCCGGCTTTTTATTCGTCACAGGTTTTTTCGGCGCCGGCCTCGCCATTGCGGGACTCACGGGTTTTTGCGGTCTGGCAATGCTGTTGGCGCGCATGCCCTGGAATAAAAAATAGTTCTTCTGCGGGGCTATTCCGCGGTCGCTTTCCTGATTTTTTCTCGCAGTTCGTCAGGGTTAAAAGGCTTGGCGATGTAATCATCCATTCCGGCGTTCATGCATTTTTCGCGGTCGCCCGACATGGCGTTCGCGGTCATGCCAATGATGGGAATACGGCTGCGTTTCGATTGCCTTTCTATCTCGCGTATCGTGCGGGTGGCTTCATAACCATCCATGCCCGGCATTTGTATATCCATCAGAATGGCGGCATACGGGATGTCGCTTTTCAGGCGGTCCACGGCTTCGGTACCGGTAATGCATACATCGTATGTATAGCCGAATTGTTCCAGAAAGGCCGTCGCCACCATGACATTCGTTGGGAAATCCTCGACCAGAAGAATACGCGGACTCCTGACAGCGCCGGGCTCTATGCGCGGCAGCGCGAGGACGTTTTTCATTCCGGCCTCGGATGTGCGTCGCAACGGAAGCGTGATGATAAAAGTCGCCCCGGCGCCCGGCGCGCTTGTCGCTATAATGGTCCCATTCATTAAATCGACCAGGGCCTTTGTGATGGCAAGCCCAAGGCCTGTACCGCCGAATTTGCGATTAATTGAAGAATCCGCCTGAACAAATTTCAGGAAAATGGTATCGAGCTTATCCGCTGGAATGCCGATGCCTGTATCCTTCACTGTCAAAATAAGGTTTTCAATATTTTCCCGCCCGGTCGCCTCGCAGGCGGCGGTCACTTCGATCGTTCCCGTTTCGGTAAATTTAATAGCATTGCTGCAAAGATTGAGCAGAATCTGTCGCAGACGAACGGGATCGCCGACAAAAAGACGTTCCTGCACGCAACCGCAGGTGATGCGTGATGTGATCGTCAGTCCTTTTTCCCGGGCCGAGACGGCCATAATGCTCGTAACTTCACCGATCAGATCTGGCACATAAAAGGGAACCGATTCGATGTCGACACTATGCGATTCAATCTTTGCGATATCGAATAAATCATTGATAAGCGCCATCAGGGAATTCGCGCTGGTCTTTAGCGTATCGATATATTCCTTTTGTTTCGGGGCAAGCGGCGAACTGACGGAAAGAATATGCGCCAGCCCCATGACAGCGTTCATTGGCGTGCGTATTTCATGCGACATGTTTGCGAGAAAGTCCGATTTGGCATTGCTGGCTTTCTGCGCCAGGGTCAAGGCATCCTGCAGTTCATTTTCGCTTTTTTGCAGGCGCTCGTTGACGGCCGTAAGTTCGGCGGTACGTGTTTCGACTATATGTTCGATGTTTTCATAGGCTTGTCTGAGCTCTGCGTTTACTTTTTCCAGCTCGGCGGGA